>NZ_JBAWDL010000121.1:0-1649 GCF_049590715.1 Flavobacterium sp. | reverse complement strand
GTTCAACGCTGACCGGATGAACGTTTGGATTCGTGCGGGTTTTTCAAATCCTCATGATTCCCGTCGCTGGCGCACCGCGCTGGCGAGTTCTTCCAAAGTCTCGACGGTATCATCCCAACCGATGCATGCGTCGGTAACCGACTGACCATGAGTCGTGGAACCGAGATCGCCGACTAGCTTTTGATTTCCTTCGACAAGATTGGACTCGATCATCACCGACGTGATCACTTTGGAACCCGCCGCGATTTGATTTGCAATATTACGCGCAACCATCGGTTGATTGCGATAATCCTTCATCGAGTTCCCGTGCGAGCAATCGACCATCACGGACTCCACCAATTTTTGTTCCCGAAGCATCGCCGCAGCGGCGTCGATGTCCGCCTTTTCGTAGTTCGGGCCAGATTTTCCGCCGCGCAAAATAAGGTGGCAGGACTCGTTTCCAGCCGTGGAGACGATCGCAGAGACGCCTTGCTTCGTGACGGAGAGAAAATGATGCGGACGGGATGACGACTGAATCGCGTCGAGAGCAATCTGGATCGAACCGCCCGTGCCATTCTTAAATCCGACTGGCATGGAGAGGCCAGAAGCCAGTTCGCGGTGAATTTGCGACTCTGTCGTCCGTGCGCCGATGGCTCCCCATGCGATCAGATCCGCGATGTATTGCGGGGAAATCGTATCGAGAAATTCGGTTCCTGCCGGCACTCCCATGTTTGCGAGATCAAGCAGCAGGCCGCGAGCAATCCGTAGTCCTTGGTTGATATCGAATGAGTCGTCGAGATTTGGGTCGTTGATTAAGCCCTTCCAGCCGACCGTAGTTCGCGGCTTTTCGAAATAGACACGCATGATGACAAATACGTCCTTTTCAACTTTTTTTGCCAACTCCTTAAGCATCACCGCATACTCCATTGCGGCTTTTGGGTCATGGATCGAGCAGGGGCCCACGATCGCGAGCAAGCGATCATCTTCGCCACGCAGAATTGCATCCGCTTGAGAACGCGCATCCGAGACAAGCTCGGACGCCTGCTCGGTGAGTGGGAGGTAATAAGCGAGAACCGCGGGTGAAATGAGCGGATTCAAGCCTGTAATTCTAAGGTCGTCTGTTCGGTGGCGCGTCACCCGAGGATGCTTGACGGTGGATGCACGCCTAGGCAAGACGAAGTTTCATCCACTCCAGCCTTTCTTCAGCCAGACTCTCCTTGCGAGGGCCATCTGATCCTGCTTGGTTCTTTTTCCGATGAAACCAATTCTGCTCAGTCTGTTTTTCAGTCTGCCCTTGCTCGCGAAGGAACTTCCGCCTTCCGCAGCTTGTGTGACTGCCGCCGAGAACTTTCTTACCAGTTTGGACGCAGAGCAGAAAGCCAAGGCCTCCCTCCCATTCTCCAGCGATGAACGGGAAAATTTCCGCTATACCCCCCGCGACCGCGCAGGACTGCCGCTCAAGGAAATGACTGAACCGCAGAAGGCCGCCGCCATGAAACTGGTCGATTCCGCATTGAGTGACAAAGGCAAACTTAAGGCCACCCAGATCATGTCGCTCGAAAGCCTGCTGGCGGAAATGGAGAAAAATCCCGTCTATCGCGATTCAGGCCGCTATTTCGTCGCTATTTTTGGCACTCCTGGCGACGTGAAGGGCTGGGGCTGGCGTATTG
>NZ_JBAWDL010000120.1:0-8044 GCF_049590715.1 Flavobacterium sp. | reverse complement strand
GCCACCAATACTATAGTGGCAATTGTTGGTTTTATCAGATACAATAATGAAAAATGCCAAACCAAAGGGAGCACTTTTACTCGGAATACTATGTATTTCCATCTTTCCTATTTTGGTACGCTTGCAAATGGCTTCTGGATTAATTTCTGCTTTTTACAGAATGTTTATTGCAGCAGTATTGTTATTGCCCTATGTTTTTTTTACTCGAAAATTCAAACTACCTCCTACAACAATAACATTATTTGCAGTTGCTAGCGGTCTTGTTTTCGCCACGGATATTGCTATTTGGAATATTGCCATTCAAACATCGACTGCTACTCAGGCTACACTGCTTGCTAATCTATCACCTCTATGGGTGGGAATTGGATCTTTCCTTTTTTTGAAAAACAAACCAACTATTAATTTTTGGATTGGCACTACTGTGGCATTAATAGGTATGATTATTTTAGTAGGTATAGATGTTTTTACGAACCTCAACTTTGACCTTTCTTTTGCTTTGGCATTGTTCTCAGGAGTTTTATATGCAACTTATCTTCTAATTAGCAAACGTATTTTAGCACAAATCGATGTTCTTAGTTTTATGACTGTCGTTCTTGTTTCATCAAGTTTATTTTTATATCTGGTTTGTGTGATTAAAGGAGAACCATTTACTGGCTTTACAGCTACTGCTTGGGGTGTTTTATTTATTCAAGGTGCACTTTGTCAATTGACGGCTTGGTTATTAATTAGTTATGCTACCCAACATTTACGTGCTACTCGAGTTTCACTTAGTTTATTAGGACAAGCGGTGCTAGCAACCCTATTGGCTTGGCTTATTTTGGACGAAAAAATGAATTGGGATAGGATTATTGGCGCTGTTTTTCTACTTTTAGGAATACGAATCACCTTTTATAATAAATCAATTTTTATAAAAAACAAATCATGAGTTTAAAAGTAATAGCCTTTGATGCCGACGATACCTTGTTTATCAACGAAACTTATTTTGCTGAAACGGAAGAAAAATTTTGTGCTTTAATGAGTGATTATCTTTCGCACCAAGGGATTTCACAAGAACTGTTTCGAATTGAAATTGAAAACCTACCACGTTACGGTTACGGAATCAAAGGATACATATTATCCATGATTGAAGCCGCTATGACCATTTCAAGTAACACCATTCCTATAGAAATAATTGAAAAAATAGTACAATACGGGAAAGAACTCTTTGATAAACCTATCGTATTATTAGAAGGAGTTGAAGAAACACTAGAGACATTATATGGAAAATATAAATTAGTAGTCGCTACAAAAGGCGATTTATTAGATCAAAGACGAAAACTTCACAACTCAGGATTAGGGAAGTATTTTCATCATATCGAAGTGATGTCAGACAAACAAGAAATTGATTATCTAGATTTATTGAAAAGACTAGAAATTCAACCTGATGAGTTTTTAATGATTGGTAATTCATTAAAATCAGATGTCTTACCAGTACTAGGAATTGGGGGTCATGCAGTACATATTCCGTTTCACACTACATGGGCACATGAGCGTATTGACCACAAAATTGAACATAAAAATTTTAAAAAGATGAAACATATCAATGAAATTTTAAAAATAATAGGATAAGTATTATAATTATAGCCATTTATATAAAAAATAATTTTAAAAAAAATACCCTATACTTTATGCAATTTAATTTTACTACAATTTAGCAATTTAATAGGATTTAAAGTTAAAATTAAATAACATGTATTTTTTACCTTAAAAAAATACATTTTTATCAATAGAACACAGATTAAACAATTAATTATATCTATCAAAAAAATATAAATTAACTTTTAATGGGAATTATATAAAATTATAATAGGATTATAAAACATTGTTTTTATAAATTTTTTCTATTTTTACAAAAAAATTTAAAACAATGAAAAAACTTATAATTACTTTAGTTTTAGCTTCTGCTTTTACAGCTGTAAATGCACAAGATGAGAAAAAAATTGATTCTGGAAAACAAGACTATAATAAATGGTCTATAGAATTAGCTGGTGGTTTTAACAAACCACAAAACCACATTACTCCTGGTTACCAATTTAGTTTAATTAGCCCATTTACGGTTGATTTTGGAGTAAGATACATGTTCAACAACAAATTTGGTTTGAAAGCAGACGCTGGATACAACCATCTTTCAGAAAAAAAGGACACACCTGAATTTCAATCAAGATACTACAGAGCAAACCTTCAAGGGGTTGCTAACTTAGGTAGAATCATGAGTTTTGAATCATGGACTAATAGACTTGGTTTATTAGCGCATGGTGGTGTAGGAGTTGGAATGGTAAGATCAGGCGATACTAAAGATTACTTAGGTAATGTTATGGCAGGTTTGACTGGACAACTTAGATTGTCTAATCATTTTGTATTAACTGGTGATTTTACAACAATTTTAAATGCTAGACAAGATTTAAATTTTGATGCGCAAGGACCAGCAAATGGTGGTGGATTCAATTCTATCTTCTTTAACGGAACTGCAGGTATCACTTACTACATTGGAAAAAGTGAAAAACATGCTGACTGGATTGTTCTTAAAGACGAAAACGTTACTAACTTAGAGAAAAGAGTTTCTGAATTAGAAACTATGAACAACGATACGGATAAAGACGGAGTAGTTGATTACCTAGATCTTGAACCTAACTCTATTACAGGAGTTATGGTTGACAGTAAAGGTCGCGCCATTGACTTAAACAACAATGGTATTCCTGACGAAATCGAAAAATACATTGACAAAACATACAAACCAACTACTTCTCAATCTAGTATTAACGAAGAAACGGTTAAAAGATTAATCAACGAAGGATATATTAGCATCTTCTTTAATTTCAACGAATCAGTTCCTGCAAATGATTCTACTACTGAGATCGCTTATGTATTAAACTATTTAAGAAACAACCCTTCAGCTTCTGTAGACATTACTGGTCATGCTGACGAAATTGGTTCTACTTCTTACAACAATACTTTATCAATAGCTAGAGCAAACAATGTTAAAGAAACTTTATTAAAATCTAACATTGCTGCTTCAAGATTAAATGTAATTGCTGGTGGTGAAGATACTTCAGTAGACAAAAACTCTGATTCTGCTAGAAAACTAGTTAGAAGAGTTACTTTCAAAATAAAATAATATTTTTTAAATATTATTATTCAAAAGCTCCGAAGGATATCATTCGGAGCTTTTTTTATTACAAAAATCCCAACTGTCAATTGCAAAACTGACAATTAAAACATTAAAAAAGGCATTATTACTACTTTCCTAACATTAGTAATTCAGAGACAACTACTTCTGTAATATAACGCTTCTCCCCATTCTTATCATCATAGCTTCGATAAGTCAACTTGCCTTCAACAGCAATCTCCTTTCCTTTGGTTACATACTTTTCAATAAGTTCTGCTGTTTTGCCCCAAGCAATAAGTCTATGCCATTGGGTTTCCTCTACCTTTTCTCCTTTGTCGTTTTTGTAACTTTCATTTGTGGCTAATGTAAAATTGGCTAGTTTTTTTCCACCATCAAAATTTTTGATTTCGGGATCGTTTCCTAAGTGTCCAATTAACTGTACTTTGTTTTTTAATGCATTCATGGCGTATATAATTTAGAGGTTATTAAAATGTTTGAATCTCTTGTTCAAATCAACAGGACAAAGATGCGACAGCACTCTCAATTTATTCGGTTAACACTCAATTACTTTCGGTTGTAAATATTTGTAAACGTTTGTAAATGGATGTGATTTTTAGTATATTGGCTAAAAATAAATTCAAATATGCAAGCTGAAATAAACAAAGTTGAACTACGAAATTTAAAAATAGAGGACTATAAAGAGCTTAAGAAATCCATGATGGAATCCTACCCTGAAATGGCAGATAATTATTGGAACGAATCAGAGGTTAAAAAATTATTGAAAATATTTCCCGAAGGACAACTGGTAATTATAGTCGATGACATTGTTGTTGGCTCTGCTTTATCCTTAATAGTTCCAGAAGATTTAGTTGATAAAAATCATGACTATGCTAAAATAACTGGAAATTACACCTTTTCTACACATACCTATAAAGGAGAGGTATTATATGGAATTGATGTTTTTGTGGATCCTAAATACAGAGGATTACGCCTAGGACGTCGTATGTATGATGCTCGAAAAGAAATTTGCGAGCAACTAAACCTAAAGTCAATTGTATTTGCTGGTAGAATTCCTAACTATGGTAAATATGCAAACGAATTGACTCCAAAAACTTATATTGACAAAGTAAAAAGAAAAGAAATTCACGACCCTGTACTTTCCTTTCAATTAAGCAATGATTTTCACGTTATGAGAATCATGAAAAATTATCTTGAGGGCGATCGAAAATCCAAAGAATTTGCCGTTTTATTAGAATGGAATAATATCTATTACGATGAAAGTCCTAGAATCATCAATACTGAAAAAACAGTTATTCGACTTGGTTTAATACAATGGCAGATGCGTCCGCTAAAAGATTTGGAGGCATTATTTGAACAGTCCGAATTTTTTATTGATGCCGTTTCAGGTTACGGCAGTGATTTTGCTGTTTTCCCTGAATTGTTTATAGCTCCTTTAATGGCTGATTACAATCATTTATCAGAAGCTGATGCGATTCGAGAACTGGCCAAATATGCTGAACCTATTAGAAAGCGTTTTCAAGAATTAGCCATTGCATACAACATCAATATCATAACTGGAAGCATGCCTCAGCTTGTTGATGGCGTTCTATACAATTCAGGGTTTTTATGTAAAAGAGACGGTACTTACGAAACCTATACTAAAATCCACATCACGCCAAATGAAGTCTTTCATTGGGGAATCACTGGAGGAAATACCATTCAGACTTTTGATACCGACTGTGGAAAAATAGGTATTATGATTTGTTATGATGTGGAATTCCCTGAATTAGCAAGACTACTATGTGACGAAGGAATGAACATTCTTTTTGTTCCCTTTCTAACCGATACCCAAAATGGATATACTCGAGTAAAGCATTGCGCACAAGCACGAGCCATAGAGAATGAATGTTATGTGGCTATTGCTGGTTGTGTGGGGAATTTACCTAAAGTAAACAACATGGATATTCAGTACGCACAAACGGCTGTTTTTACTCCCTCTGATTTTGCTTTTCCGAGTAACGGAATCAAAGCAGAAACAACACCTAATACTGAAATGACTTTGATTGTTGATGTCGATTTAGATTTATTAAAAGAGCTACACGAACACGGAAGCGTGAAAATACTAAAAGACCGTCGTCATGATCTTTATAAAATTAAAAAACTAAAAAGCTAAATATGAAAAACTGTTTAGAATGTGGTGAAAAAATAATTGGCCGGGAAGATAAAAAGTTTTGTAGTGATGGCTGTCGGAATGCTTATAACAATAAAATAAATAAGGACAGCAACAACTATATGCGCAACATTAACAACAAATTGCGCAAAAATTATCGCATCCTTTGCGGGTTAAATACCGAAGGAAAATCAAAAACAACTAAAACTAAATTATTGACTTTGGGTTTTGATTTTGATTTTTTTACCAATATTTTGAGAACAAAGACTGGCAATACTTATTATTTTTTATATGACCAAGGCTATATGCTTCTTGACAATGATTTTTATATGTTAGTAAAAAAAGATATTTAATACCACAAAACCAATATCATGAATAAAAAGAATTCCTCTCTTTTTGCACTCAGCTTCTTATTAGCCATTATAGCAATCAGCTATTTTAGTATGATGCCACAATTAGGTATTGAATCTGAAATTCCATTAAACGAATTTTCAACTAAAAGAGCATTTGAAAAAGTGGAAGCCTTATCCAAAAAACCACATTATATAGGTTCTCAAAATCACGAGCAAGTAGCTCAATATCTCCAACACGAACTTCACAAACTGGGATTAAAAACCAGTTTACAAGAAGGATTTACATTAACAGATTGGGGCAACTTAGTCTATTCAAAAAACATTTTAGCACGCATAAAAGGGAGCAATAGTTCCAAAGCACTTCTATTATTAACGCATTATGATAGCGCACCGCATTCATCTTCATACGGAGCTAGTGATGCGGGTTCAGGAGTAGCCACCATTTTAGAAAGCGTTCGAGCTTTTTTACATTCCAAAAAAGGTCATAAAAACGATATCATTATTCTATTTTCGGATGCAGAGGAATTAGGATTGAACGGCGCAACACTTTTTGTTACCCAACATCAATGGGCAAAACAAATTGGTTTAGCGCTTAACTTTGAAGCGAGAGGAACTTCGGGACCGAGCTATATGTTAATGGAAACGAATAAAGGAAACGCAGGTTTAGTCAATGAATTTGCCAATACTAAAGCAACATTTCCTGTTTCTAATTCGTTAATGTATAGCATTTACAAAATGTTACCAAACGACACAGACTTGACCATTTTTAGAAAAAAAGGTAACATTCAAGGATTCAATTTTGCTTTTATTGACGGACACTACAATTACCACACAGCACAAGATGACAGCATACATTTAAGCAAAAATAGTTTGGCACATCAAGGAACCTATTTAACCGCATTGTTAAATTATTTTTCGAATGCTGATTTGAGTAAAACGCAATCCTCACAAGACGAAGTCTACTTTACGGTTCCATTTACATTTATACATTATCCTTTTGATTGGGTACAACCGATGTTATATATTGCTATTGGACTTTTTATAATTATACTTTTTATTGGTATTGCCAAACGAATTTTAAACTTAAAAACAGTAGTTAAAGGATTTATTCCTTTTTTAATTGCTTTAATATTATCTGGAGGCATCACTTTTTTTGGATGGAAAGGAATTCAAATATTGTATCCACAATATGAGGATTTACTTAATGGCTTTACCTATAATGGTCATGATTACATTGTCGCTTTTGTCTTTTTGGCTTTGGCTATAGCCATGACATCCTATCACTACTTTTCAGCCAAGAAAGTTACTATGAGCAATTATGTGGCTCCTATTTTCTTTTGGTTACTTATTAATGGTGCTATTGCATTTTACCTGGAGGGTGCAGGATTTTTAATTCTCCCACTCTATTTCTCACTAATTCTATTTGGTTTTTTTATACTTACTCAAAGAACAAATCGCTGGTTTAATTTAATCCTAAGTATTCCTGCATTACTGATCATTGGTCCCTTTATTTATATGTTTCCTGTAGGATTGGGATTAAAAATTCTTTTTGGAAGTGTGATTCTTACGGTTTTAACCTTCGGATTATTGCTTCCTGTATTGGGTACTTTTGCTAAGAAAGGGCAATGGGCAATGGTATTTATATTAATTAGCATTGGCTTTTTTGTGAAAGCACATCTAAATTCGGGATACGAAAAAGGCAAAGCTAAATCTAATAGTTTAGTGTATCTATATGATAGTAATGTTCAAAAAGCATACTGGCTTACCTATGATACAAATCTTGATGATTGGACAAAAAAATATCTAGGTAGCCATCCAAAAAAAGCTAATCTCGAAGAAGAAATCCCTTTGTTCAGCAAATACAACAGTGCTTTTACCTATACCGCTGAAGCTACACTGAAAGCTGTTCCCACATCCACTATTATCTTTTCAAAAGATAGTATTGAAGGAAATTTACGTCATTTAAAAATTAAAATTACTCCTAATCGTAAGGTCAATCGCTACGATATTTTTGCTAACGAAAAAATGGATTTTTATCATTTTAAAACCAATGGTGTTTCTCAACTCGAACAAACAGGCAATATGATGAACCGCAATGGTATGAGAATTTTAAGTTATTATGTCGTTAACAACCAACCACTCGAAATGGAATTTACACTCAATCGAGCTACGGTTTTTGATATGCAATTACTTGAAAGTTCCTTTGATTTATTGCAAAATCCTTTGTTCGAAATAAATCCAAGAGCCCCTTGGATGATGCCTACTCCTTTTGTACTTACAGATGCAATATGTGTAAAGCAAACGATAAAACCGAAACAAACAATAACCGAAACACCAACAGTAGCGATCCCTACTACTATTCAAACAAAACTTTAA
>NZ_JBAWDL010000119.1:0-3269 GCF_049590715.1 Flavobacterium sp. | reverse complement strand
ATGTGTTCTTTTGAACGCTGCAGGGGAAATGAGAGGAACTCGTGTTTTTGGACCGGTAGCAAGAGAACTTCGTGAAAAACAATTCATGAAAATTGTATCATTAGCACCAGAAGTGCTTTAATTCGTTTTAAGATGATAAAGCTAAAAATAAAAACAGGTGACATCGTAAGAGTAATTGCTGGAGATCACAAAGGTGAAGAAGGTAAAGTATTGCGTGTTGACCGTGAGAAAAACAAAGCTATTGTTGAAGGTGTAAACATGGTTTCAAAACATACGAAACCAAGTGCAAAAAGCCCTCAAGGTGGTATTGTAAAAAAAGAAGCTTCTATTCAAATTTCTAATATCTCTCTAATTGATCCTAAAACTAAGGAAGCAACTAGGACTGGAGTTAGAGTTGAAGGAGATAAGAAAGTAAGATTTTCAAAAAAATCTAATCAAGTACTATAGTAATGGCATATACACCTAGACTAAAAGAAGAATATAAGAGTAGAGTTATCTCTGCTCTTACAGAAGAGTACGGATATGTAAACGTAATGCAGGTTCCTAAATTGGAGAAAATCGTTTTAAGCCGTGGAGTTGGAGCAGCAGTTTCTGATAAAAAATTGATTGACTATGCAGTTGATGAATTGACAAAGATAACTGGACAAAAAGCAGTTTCTACAATCTCTAAGAAAGATGTTGCATCTTTTAAATTGAGAAAAGGAATGCCAATTGGAGCAAAAGTTACTTTACGTGGGGAAAGAATGTATGAGTTTTTAGATAGACTTATTACTTCGGCTTTACCACGTGTTAGAGATTTTAGTGGTATTAAAGCTACAGGTTTCGACGGAAGAGGAAACTACAACCTTGGAGTGTTAGAGCAAATCATTTTCCCTGAAATTGATATTGATAAAGTAAACAAAATATCTGGTATGGATATTACGTTTGTTACTACTGCTCAAACAGATAAGGAAGCAAAATCATTATTGACTGAATTAGGATTACCTTTTAAAAAGAACTAAGACATGGCAAAAGAATCAATGAAAGCCCGTGAGGTTAAGAGAGAAAAAACGGTAGCAAAGTATGCTGAGAAAAGAAAAGCTTTGTTAGAAGCTGGAGATTTCGTAGGTTTGCAAAAATTACCGAAAAACGCTTCGCCAGTTCGTTTGCATAATAGATGTAAATTAACAGGTAGACCAAGAGGGTATATGCGTCAATTCGGTATTTCACGTGTAACATTTCGTGAAATGGCTAATAATGGATTGATTCCAGGTGTTAAAAAAGCATCTTGGTAAAAAATTGAGTTTTAATTGGTTAAAGGTTCGACAGAAAGTCTGAAGAAAACCATAACCGCAAATATATACATATGTATACAGATCCTATTGCAGATTATTTGACTAGAGTTCGTAACGCTGTGGCTGCAAACCACAAAGTTGTCGAAATTCCTGCATCTAATCTTAAAAAAGAAATAACTAAGATCTTATTTGATCAAGGTTATATCTTAAGTTACAAATTTGAGGATAACTCTGTTCAGGGTTCAATCAAAATTGCTTTAAAGTATGATAAAGATACTAAAGAGCCAGTAATTAAAGATATCCAAAGAATTAGTAAACCGGGTTTACGTAAATATTCAAGTTCAGCTTCTATTCCAAGAATCCTTAACGGATTAGGGATTGCTATCGTTTCTACTTCAAAAGGTTTGATGACAGGAAAGAAAGCCAAACAACTTAATGTTGGTGGAGAAGTAATTTGTTACGTATACTAATATAAAGACTATAGAAAGATGTCAAGAATAGGTAAAAGTCCAGTAACAATACCAGCTGGAGTAACTGTTACAGTTGCTGATGGTATTATTACGGTAAAAGGAAAAAACGGTCAACTTACACAGGAGTTTTCGGATGTAACTGTAAAAGTTGAAGGTGATCAAGTTCAAGTTGAAAGATCATCTGATCATAAAGACCAAAGAGCAAAACACGGATTGTATAGATCTTTAATCAATAATATGATTGTTGGTGTAACAGATGGTTTTACAAAATCTTTAGAATTGGTGGGAGTTGGTTATAGAGCTTCTAATCAAGGACAAAAATTAGATTTAGCTCTTGGGTTTTCTCACAATATAGTTTTAGAAGTAGCGCCAGAAGTTACTGTTGAAACCATTTCTGAAAAAGGAAAAAACCCAATTGTGAAGTTAACATCATTAGATAAACAACTTTTAGGTCAAGTTGCGGCAAAAATCAGAGGCTTCCGTAAGCCAGAGCCGTACAAAGGAAAAGGTGTTAAATTTGTAGGTGAAGTATTAAGAAGAAAAGCAGGTAAATCAGCTTAAAAAATAAGATTATGTCGTTAACAAAACCTGAAAGAAGACAGAGAATTAGATTCAGAATTAGAAAGACTATTAGCGGTTCTGCTGCTAAGCCTAGACTATCTGTTTTTAGAAGTAACAATGAAATTTATGCTCAACTTATTGATGACGTAAATGGAGTTACTGTATTAGCTGCTTCATCAAGAGAAAAAGAAATAGAAAAAGGTACGAACGTTGCTGTAGCAAACGCAGTTGGAAAACTAGTTGCTGAAAAAGCGTTAAAAGCTGGGATAGAAAATGTTACTTTCGATAGAGGTGGATATTTATATCATGGTCGTATTAAATCATTAGCTGAAGGCGCGAGAGCTGCTGGGCTTAAATTCTAATATAGTATGTCTAATAAGTACAAAAGTATAGAGTTAGTTAAACCAGGTGGTCTTGAATTAAAAGATCGTTTGGTAAGTGTAAATCGTGTTACTAAGGTTACAAAAGGTGGTAGAGCATTTGGTTTTTCTGCTATTGTAGTTGTAGGTGATGAAAACGGTGTTGTAGGGCATGGATTAGGGAAATCTAAAGATGTTTCTGAAGCAATTGCGAAAGCAGTAGAAGATGCGAAGAAAAATTTAGTAAAAATTCCTTTGAATGGTCAGTCAGTACCTCACGAACAAAAAGGTAAATTTGGTGGTGCACGTGTATTCTTAATTCCTGCCTCTCATGGTACAGGAGTTATTGCTGGTGGAGCTGTTCGTTCAGTTTTAGAGTCAGTAGGAATTCATGATGTATTATCTAAATCTCAAGGATCATCAAATCCTCACAACGTAGTAAAAGCAACTTTTGATGCTTTATTACAAATGAGAAGCGCTCACACTGTTGCAAAACAAAGAGGAGTTTCTTTAGAAAAAGTTTTTAAAGGTTAATTCAAGGAAATTATGGCTAAATTATTAGTAAAACAAGTTAGAAGTAAAATCAACTGTCCTCTTACTCAAAA
>NZ_JBAWDL010000118.1:0-2582 GCF_049590715.1 Flavobacterium sp. | reverse complement strand
ATCCCGAAGCGGCTAATTATGCCTTGGACTGGGTAGGAACATTGGCGGGTCGCAGGGAATCGCGTCGTTTTATTGGCGATCACATCCTTTCGGAAACAGATTTAACGGAACACAAACATTTTGAAGATGCCATCGGTTTTGGCGGTTGGTCACTAGACGAACACAATCCAGGCGGAATCGAAAATCCATCCGAGCCACCCAGTTATTTTCATGAAAATTTTGCTTCTGTTTATGAATATCCTTTCCGTAGTTTGTATTCTAAGAACGTTTCAAACCTTATGTTTGCAGGGCGTAACGTGAGTCAAACGCATATTGCGTTGTCCTCGTCGCGCATCATGGCTACCTGTGCTTTGATGGGGCAAGCGGTAGGAACTGCGGGTGCTATCTGTGCCAAAAAAAGCGTTCTACCCCGTGATATTTATCAAAAACACCACAATGAATTACAAGAAAATTTACTGAGAGACGATGTTTTTATCCCAAAACGTCCTGCCAATGATCCATTGGATTTGGCCAAAAAAGCCAACGCTATTTTCGCTTCTTCAACCCTTTCTGGTGATGCTAAACTTTTGACCGACGGAATGTCTCGCGATATCGAAGGCAAAATTCACCACTGGGAATCAGACGGATTAAACGCCGAATTGCAATTGGAATGGGAAAACCCAATCGATATTTCAAAAGTCGAAATTAAATGTGATACTAATGTCAAACGAAACATCATGTTACGAAAAGACAAGCGAAATGATAAAATATACACTAATGTAGTACCAGTCGAAATGATGAAAGCCTTAGATTTAGAGGCGCGCATCAACGGAAACTGGATTTCGTTGGGTTCAATAGATAAAAACAGAACTCGTTTAATCAAGTTCCAATTCAACAGCATAAAAACAACTGCAATCCGAATCAAATTGAAAGAAACCTACGGTGCTAAAAACGCTAAATTGTTCGAAATCCGTTGTTATGCCTAGTTTAAAAATGATAAGGAGCTAATCCCGCCATTCATTTCAAGCTTTTCGGTTACAAGCCATTTTTCTACGCTAAGGCAGGAGCTTCCGCTGGTCGCTCTGCCTCAGCAAGAAAAAATTGGCTTCTAACTCTCAAAGGCTTTCCATTGCTGTCGGGGCTAAAAACGGTAGTGCTTCAAAGTCTATTTTGATTATAATTTTAAACCTTTTATAAAGTAATTGGTCTTATTTAGTACTATTATCAAGATGAGCTTGTCGAATGAATGTCAGACTGAGTTTGTCGAAGTCTCTTTTATAGTAAGCACACTTTATTTTATGGAACAGTAAGTATTTTCTATAATTGTCAGACTGAGCTTGTCGAAGTCTCTTTTATATTAGGCACACTTTATTTTATGGAACAGTAAGTATTTTCTATAATTGTCAGACTGAGCTTGTCGAAGTCTCTATTATAGTAAGCATAGTTTATATCATGGAACAGTTATTATTTTCTATAATTGTCATGCTGAGCTTGTCGAAGCCCATTTTATTATGAAAGAAATGATTTATCGATGGCGCAATTCCATAAATCTAAAATCAAGAATCGTTTATCAACAATCAAAAATCTTTTAACAGAATCCTAATGATCATCCTTCCGCTCCTTATCGCTTTGTTATTTCCTCATCAGGAACCACAAAACGTATGGAATAAATACCAGATCAACGGATTCACTCAAGGAACAACATATAATATAAGCTATTATGCCAAAGAGCGCAATGTAGGCGAACACCAACTGGATAGCATTTTTGCTTCCATCGATCAATCTTTGTCTATTTATAAAGAGAACTCGTTAATCAATCAGTTTAATAATTCGTCTAAAGGAATCCTAGCAGATAGACATTTGATAAAGGTTGTTAAACGTTCGAAGGAAATCAATACAGCCACAAATGGACTATTTGATATAACCCTTTTGCCACTAATGAATGCCTGGGGTTTTCATAAAAAAGGAATGGAACCCTCAACTCCTGATGCAGCAATTTTAAAAGCAGTTAAAGCCTGTATGGGGAATGCGCTTTTGGAACGCAAAGGCAACCAATTATTGAAAAAGAAAGCCTGTGTGCAAATTGATGTCAACGGCATTGCCCAAGGCTATACGGTGGATGTAGTCGCTGATTTTTTATTGGCACACAAAATCACCAACTTTTTGGTCGAAATAGGTGGCGAAATCAGAGTTAGCGGTAGGAGACAACCCAGCGGTGAGATGATGAAAGTAGGAATCCAGAGTCCGTCAAAGCAAGAAGGAATGCCTGTAGCGATTCAGAAAATAGTTCAAATAGCATCGGGAGCGATCACGACCTCGGGGAATTATCAAAAGTTTTACGAAAGCAACGGCAAAAAAATCTCCCATTTGATGAATCCTAAAACGGGATTACCAGTAGATAATAATGTGATAAGTGTTACGGTGTATGCCAAAGACGCTATAACTGCTGATGGTTATGATAATGCCTTAATGGCAATGGGATTAAAAGAAGCTTTTAAATTTTTAAAAAAGAACAACCAACTCGAAGCCTATTTTATTTATAAGGATAAAATGGGCGTTGTCAAGGATACTGCTACCTATGGGTTTTATTCGTTGATGCGGTA
>NZ_JBAWDL010000117.1:0-2203 GCF_049590715.1 Flavobacterium sp. | reverse complement strand
ACCTACAATTCGTCCAGAGAGTAATAGTGCTCATGCCTATTTGGGTGCTCCTTATGGAATTTACCAAACACAATCAGGATATATGTCGCTAGCCATGGGAGCGATTCCTTTTATAGGGGAATTAATTGGTTGTGAAGTGTTATCAAACTATCCTGAAAAAGCAAGTTGGTTTACCCATCGTGATGAAATAAAAAAGATTTTGGCCAATCATTTGTTGACTAATACAAGCGAACATTGGTTAAGTATTTTGGAACCAGCAGATATTTGGTGTGCCAAAGTAATGGATTGGGACGAACTCTTTGCTCATGACGGTTTCAAAGCCTTGGACATGATCCAAAAAGTAACTATGGGAGATGGTTTTGAATATGAAACAACACGTTGTCCTATAAGAATTGATGGAGAATACTTAACTTCAACCCTTGGGTCACCAGGTTTAGGAGAACATACAAATGAAATTATTAAAGAGTTAATTCAAGACTATGAGCAAGCCAAAGTTTAAAATAGCGGTACGTAAATTTGATGCGTTTGAATCTTCCATTGCTAAAATATGGGAATCCTTTTGTCTAGAAACAAAATGTGATTTTGAGTTGGAAGCGGTGGCATTCGACTTGCACCCTCTATACGATACTATTTTAAAAAATGATGGTTTGGCCAATGGTGATTGGGATGTTTCTCTAATCAATACGGATTGGATTGCCGAGGCTTATGCATCTAATTCCATCGAAGATTTAACACCCTACATCAACAAAAAGGCTCCTCAAGATTTCCCAGAAGGTTGGTCAGAATCCTTGTTGTACAAACAGCGATTTGATGGAGGAACTTACGGTTTGCCTTTTCATGACGGACCGGAATGTTTGATATATAGAAAAGATTTGTTTGAGTCGTTTGATGAAAAAGTTGCTTTTTACCGTGATTATGGCAAACCTTTGGAAATACCAAAAACTTGGGATGATTTAATGGAAGTAGCCGCGTTTTTCAACAGACCAGAAGACAATTTATACGGAACTACTTTTGCAGCTTATCCTGACGGTCACAATACTGTTTTTGATTTTGCTTGCAATTATGGACTCGTGGTGGAGATTTATTTGATGAAAATAAAAAAATAAAAATCAATACGCCAGCAGCCGTTGAAGGAATGGAGTTTTATCGTAAAGCGTTGAAAAATACGAATGCGATTCATCCTGATTCTCGAGATTTTGATTCGGTTAAGTCTGGTATGGCTTTCGCCAATGGGAATTTAGCCATGATGGTCAATTGGTTTGGCTTTGCTTCGTTCAGTGAATTTTTTGCTGATTCGAAAGTAAAAGGAAAAGTAGATGTTGCTCCTGTTCCTGCAGGACCAACTGGTGAAGGTGTTTCACTCAACGCTTATTGGATGTACGTAATAGGTCAAGGGAGTCAAAAGAAGCAACTAGCATATGATTTCATTAAATATGCAGTCAATGCTCAAAATGATAAACTAGTAACTTTAGAAGGTGGTATTGGTTGCCGTAAATCGACTTGGCATGATCATGAGGTAAACAGAGTAGTTCCTTATTATTACAAGTTGGAATAATTACATAAAAATACCCGTTCGCTTCCTCGCAAGAGCAATTGGTCAGAAATTGCAGATGTGATTGATCAAGTGGTTTTGGATGTCATTAATAGTGAAACTAATATTGAAACTATTTTAGATCAAGCACAATTGAAAATCGATAATATCGAAAAATAATAATATAAAAAAAAAGCTGCTAATTTTCAAAAAATTAAAAGTGGTTTTTTAAACATAGTCCGGGTTGGGTCTGAGCAAGCTCGCTTGCTAGAGGTTTTAGAATTAAAAATTACTTTTAAAAGCGTTATTTATAACTTTAGGATAAAATGACAAAATATAAAAACAAATAAAAGTCAATAATGGATATTAACTACAAACCAGAATTACCATTAGAAAATCGTCCCATATATATCATTGGAGCAGGAGGTATAGTTCGTGATGCACACTTGCCTGCTTACAAAAGTGTCGGATTTACAATTGCTGGAATTACAAATAGAACGCGTCAAAGAGCCAAAGAATTAGCAACTCAGTTTGATATTCCAATAGTATATGATACCGTTGACGAAATGGTTGAAGATGCTCCCAATAATGCAATTTATGATTTGACTCTTATGCCTAATCAATTTGTTCAAACGTTGGAACAACTTCCAGATGAAGCAACGGTTTTAATTC
>NZ_JBAWDL010000116.1:0-2745 GCF_049590715.1 Flavobacterium sp. | reverse complement strand
GAAGCCGAAACTTCAAAAGATTTTCGATACCAGCAAATGCCTTGCCATTGGTTGTTTACCACCAAAGGTTCGATATTAGCCGTATGAGGTAAACTTACAATTTCCCATTGTGCATCGTTATAATTGGTTTTCACCAAATCAGCATCGGAGCTGGTTGCGGGATTGACTTTGCTAAATTTCCAATCTTGATTGAAATTGATTTTAACCGTTGGTGATTTTTGTGCGAAGGCACTGCTCACGGTAATCAAACCGATTAAGATCAAAAGATTGGCTTTTCTTAAAAAGGAATTATTCATCTGTCTTTTTTGATTTTTTATTTTTCTTAGTTGCTGCATTGTATTCATTGGTCATTTCATGAAAACCGATTTCGACACCATTTTTCATTTCTTGGTATTTTTCAGGTCGATTTACTTTTACCCATTCTAAAACCTCTACTGATTTGGCAATTTCGGGATGATAGATAGTACTAACTGGTGCCATTTCTTTATCATACCAAAGTGTTTTTTTACGCAATTCGGCTAAAGTTTTACTGTATTTTTTATCGAAAGCCAAGTTGTGTAATTCCTCTGGATCTTTTTCTAAATCATACAATTCCTCGACAGGCTTGGATATAGCAAAAAACGGCTTTTGAGCTTCGTTCAACTTACCTTCCGCATTCAATTGACGCATGATGTGCACCGCAGGACGGTAAAATTCTAAATATGCTTGCTGTGCATCATATGGAATTTCTGGTTTGTCATTACGAATGTATTTCCATTTATCCGAAGTAACGGCTCTTGATTTCTCTTGGATTTCATCCCATAAGTCACGAGTGGCATATACATAATCGTTTTTATAATTTTTATCCAAAATCGATTTACCTGTCATGTAGGATGGAATTTTCACTCCTGCCCAATCCAAAATAGTCGCGGTAATATCTACTGAAGATACGATTTCTTTACTAATGTGTTTTCCGTTGTATTTTTGTGGATAATGCACAATGAAAGGAATACGCAAACCCGAATCTTCGAGATAGCCTTTCCCTCTAATATTGCATCTCCCATTGTCACCTATGAAAATTACGATGGTATTATCAGCCAATCCTTTATCTTCTAATTCTTTGAAAATCATTCCGACCTCATTATCCAAAAATTCGATTTGATCCAAATATTTAGCCCAATCCAAACGAATAGCAGGATGATCGGCTAAGTAAGCAGGTAATTTTACTTTATCAGGATCTACAGGATGAGCCGATTTGCTTCGTACTTCGTCCCACCAATCGCCACGGTGACTCGCTACTAACTGAATTTGAGCAAAAAATGGTTTACCATCATTCTCGAAAGTATCGTACTTGTCGAATAAACCAAACTGAGTTTTTCCATCCCAAGGACCGATATTCTCTGATTTAAAATTCACATCGGTTTTGCGGCCTTTTCCCATTACGCTTTGATTTCCTAGAACCGTAGTATAACCTGCCTCTCGCAACAAAGCGGTAAAAGGTTTGAAACGAGAATCCAAAGGTACATCACGATTGGAACGGTGATTTTGTGCATTAATTTTGAGTTGGTGCGTACCCACCATCATAGACGAACGACTAGGTGAACAAATGGAGTTAGTTACAAAACAATTATCATAACGTATCCCTTCGGCAGCCATTTTATTGAGGTTAGGTGTTTTGACTGCTTCCATGCCGTAGCATTCTAAGTCCAAACTCATATCCTCAGCCATTAGCCAAATGATGTTGGGTCTTTTATTTCCATTTTGAGCAATTGTTACTATTGTCAATAACGAAAAAATGACTACAGTTATTCTTTTTTTAAACTTCATTTTGTTATCACCTTATTTTTTATTGTATGTAGGCACTGCTTCATTTTCATATTTTGCCAAATCCTTTTTCATTTTTTCAGCAATTTTCAGTTCGGTATTAATCAAATCATTTTGCTCCGAAATATCCTTTTTCACATTAAACAAATGAAACAATCCACTGTGGTATTTGATTAATTTCCAATCACCATTCATAACGGCAGCATATTGATCCTCATAACTACGGAAGAAATAAAGATTACGTTTTTTAATGTCTTTTCCTTTCAAGATAGGCATTAAACTCACTCCATTAATTTGCTTGTCAGTACATTTTTTACCAGATGCAATTTCCATCAATGTTGGATAAATATCGATCGATTGAACAGGTGTTTTAGAAACGGTATTTGGCTTAGTTACTCCTGGATATAAAATCATAAACGGTACTCTTGCGCCACCTTCACCAAGAGTGTTTCCGCCAGTTTTCCCACCGCTCAACGGAGCATTAGAGAATTTGCCTCCTTGATCCGAAATCAAAATAATAATGGTATTGTCTTCTATCCCTTTGTCTTTAATCGCTTGACGCACACGTCCAACAGACTCATCCATTGCCATAACCATTGCAGCATGTTCCGCATATTCTCCTGTTAAACCTTCTTTTTTGAATTTTTCTAGTAAATCTTTTCTTCCTACTGATGGTCCATGAACAGAATAGTACCAAAAACTTAGCATAAAAGGATCTTTTTTGTCATAAGTCTTGATGAAATCAGTGGCTTTATCCGTCAAAATATTCGTCAAATAATCCCCTTGCTTAGGTCCTGATTTCAAAAATCCTCTTGGGTCAGCGTCTTCTTTAAAGAAAGGATAATAATAACTTGTTGGGTGCCCAGCATCAGTCGTACCATATTCTTCATCAAAACCTTGATTTAGAGGATACTTACCCACCTGACCTAAATGCCATTTCCC
>NZ_JBAWDL010000115.1:0-10232 GCF_049590715.1 Flavobacterium sp. | reverse complement strand
ATGTATCTTCCTGCCACTGCCATGGAGAAGGTTTCACTTAGTTTTAAAGAATATGATCCATCAAGAGCAAATTCATTTGGAGAGACTTTTCTAGTGTCTTCATTAGGTTCTCCAGTTTGTCTCAATTCAATTTCACCAAAACTAAAATAACGTAGACTAGTAGCAAAAGCGGAACGTTCGTTGATTCTATTATAGTATGTTAGTTGTCCAAGTGCAATATCATTTGCTAAATCAGTTAGATAGGGAGTGTAACTTAATGAAACCCCTTGTTTGTCTACTGCAAATGCATATTTTGCAGGGTTCCATTGTTGAGAAAAGGCATCAGCAGAGGTTGCAACACCAATGTCTGCCATACCGGCAGCTCTTGCGTCAGCTGAAACTGACAAAAAAGGGACTCCAGTTGTGATTACTCTGTTTCCTTGTGCAAAAACGGACGAAAAAGCGAGTAGGCAAGTAGTTAGAAGAAGTATTTTTCTCATTTTTTTATAAAAATTTATTTGACAAATATAGTGTTTTATTAAAGTATTACAAGTTTCTCTATTTTTTCAGCCTTTTTGTTTGATAGGTTTGATTTAACAGTTAGTTTATAAACATATACTCCTTTTCCTATTTTATTTCCAAAATCGTCTTTTCCGTCCCAAGTAATTTCTTTTGATAAAAACCCTTGAGTAGTAATGATTTGGTTTTTTGTCCAAACTACCTTACCTGTTATCGTGAATATTTGAATTTGTACCTCCAGCGGTTCAAAAGGTCTATTATGTGTAAACCAAAATTCAGTGTAATTTACAAATGGATTTGGGTAATTTAGTACATTGGTTAAAGTGATCGTTTCGTCACCTACAACTAAAAATTGTATTTCTGTTGTTGTAGGGTTGTTGTATACGTCCCATGCTTTAAATGTAATAGTGTGTATTCCTGGTGTAATATTTCGCAATTGGAAGCGTATAGATCCTTTTGTGTAATCATCTAAATTAGTTTGATAATAATCGTTCAATATATATGGATTGCTCACATCTCCATCCAATACAGCTGTAATATCATGTCCTATTCCGCTTGCAGTGTTTATACCGTTTTCATCTTCAAGTATAGCAAATATAAATGGAGAAGAATTGGTAATTCCACCTGAAACAAAAGTTTGGTCATTCATATATAACTTAACAATTGGGTTAATATTGTCTGAAGGTGCATTTTCATTTACACCTCCAATATTAATACTAGTGTCGTATCCTGTTCTGTTTTCAAGTTGTTGGTTTTGTTTTGCGTAAAAACTGATCTTACCATTTCCTAAAGGAATCCTTATATCTCTAGGAACTACAAAGCTGAATTCAAATTGACCATTATTTACGGAAGAATTACCTCTAAAGATAGTTTCTCCTAAAGTGTTGAAATCCATAGGAGGGCTGTTTCCATCATTGTTTAATGTTTTTTTGATAATTGTTTTGTCAAAAATTTTAGTAAAAACTTCCCCCGTATAATTCGGAAGTATATTGTTGTTTTCATCAACTACTTCTCCAGTTATTTTTATTTTATCTAAAGATTTAAAATTATCTATAGGTTGTGAAATTGGTGTGTCATTTACTTTTGTTAATCTGATTTTAGGTTTAGGAACGGCTAACATAATGGCAGGGTCGCCAATGTAAAATACAACGTTTGATGATGCGCTTGGGTCGCTGTTTTTGGCTAATCTGAGTGCTTCTGATATCGTTGTGTATTCATCGGAATCGTATGATAATAGGTATTTAATTATGGTGTCGTTAAAGTTCTCAGCATTAGTTTGAGAAATTGACCTAATAGTTGATAACATTGCGATAGCGCCTCCCTTAGGATTCCAAAAGGTGTATTCGCCTGCAGTAGGTCTGCTGGGGTCATCAAAACGAGAAAAGGCACAGGTTATTGTGATAAATAAAGGGTATTTGTATTGATTATTTAAATTTTGGCCATCTGATTTCTCCCACATTCGCTCACTGGATAGTCCATCTTCTCCTCCATGACCTATATAGTTAAATATTAATGCTCCTCTTTCAAAAGCGTTAAAAAAATCTGCTCTTGCTTTTGGATATCTATTTCCTCCAGCAGAAGTCTCTTGAGTATAAGAGTCAAGTATTATTTTTTCAGCATTAATAAAAGGTTTTTTGGTTGTAATTAAATCTGTTAAATTGTTTTGTCGGATTTGCAGTGTTGCGTCTGTTGCTCTATCAGCATCATCAGCAATCATGACGTAATTGTTTCTCCAGATACCATATGATTTTTCGTCATAGTACTCAACGACTTTGTTGATCATTTCCGCCGCTTTTTGAGTGTCGGATAATATCATTCTTCCTACAGCTATATCAATTCCTCCAAAGGAATTGGTTAGGTTTCCTTCGCTATCATCCATGTATCCGTAAAAATCATCTGAAGCAAATGACGATTCACCTACAGTATTTCCTAATAAAGCATGGTATATTGGGACGATGTTAGTATTGTTTTGAATTCTGTTCTTGTAGTCATAAGAAGCGTCTCCAAATAAGTTTATGTATTTTAATTTTTTATCAATTGAAGAGCTATTTTGGTAGATGTATTTGATGCAATTTCTTATTGCGGCGATATCTTGTTTGCCAGAAGAGAATTCTTGGTAAATGGCCTCTAGCGTTATTACTTTTGTGTTAAGGTTTGAGTTGGAACGATGAAAATTAGCTAGTTTTTCGGCTTGATTGGCTAAAAAACTAGGTGTTATAATTACATAGTCAATGTCTTGAAATTGTCCTTGGTTATTGTAAAATACAGTCCCTTTAATGTTTTGATTAGGGATTTTTGCGTTGCTTTCTTTTGAGGGGCTTAAATAGTCATTATCCAGAGCAATGTATTTTTTGAGAGTACCTAGGTTGGTTTTGAAAGAAAATGAGTCTTGATTAGGGTTGGTGTATTTTTGAATGTTGTAAATATCGGTTATATCCCAGACTTCTGATATTGTTCTAGCGTTTGAGAGGGTGTAATTTGCAATTCCAAGATTAGAACTCGATAAATTGTTTTGAAAATGGAATTGTTTACCAAATCCTTTTAAATTTCTTTTAGTGATGAGTTGGATGTAATCTAGATACCCTTTTGATCCTGCAACGCTATTATTGTTATAGGTCAGTTTTATGTTAATATTATCGGCTCCTGTGCAGCTGGTGTTTAAGGTGTTATAAGTGTATTTTGAAGTACCTGAAGATGCTATTGCAAATAAATTAAGTGTTCCAATGTCGATATTGTTAGCTGTTACTTTAAAAGTTGTTGCTGTGTATGCTGCTGCGCCTGCATGGATTTTTATACTTACTGGAACTGAAGTATCTATGTTGGGGCAATTGAATACAAACTCTTGAGTGTTTTTTATTTCAAAAGACTCTCCAAACCATTGTCTGCCGAGGTGGGCAATGTTGTACAGGTCTACCTCATGATATTGTGTGTCGTCAAAATTGGTTATATTGAGCGTAGGTGATCCTGATGGTTGCGTTGTTTCAGGAATTCTTTTTCCCTCTTCCCCTCCTTGTATGTTTATGTAATAATAGGATTTGTTATCGTAAATATTTACAGACGTTTGGCTTTCGGAACTCCAAGTATCTGTTCCTTCACCGTAAAATATGATATAGTCTCCATTATCGAATTTACCGTCGTTTTCGCCAATAATTTGAATTGCATTTTCTGTTAAGTCGAAAGGGTAATAGGTTTGATTGGATAAAGGAAGCATTCTTCCTCCGTTGCCAAACAAGCGGATGTTTTTGGGGTTTATATTGTTTATGTTGATTCCAAGTTGTTGAATGAAATTTTTGTCTAATTTGTATATTCCTGATTTTTCAATGTAAAAACGGTACCAATCACCAGAGGCTAATACTGAGTTTGTGATGGTTTGAACACTTGAGGTTTTATTTGTAACGTTATTTCTTGAAAAAGTATTTTTGGTATTTACATGGTATGTGAAAGATGTTATTTTTTTAAAACCAAATTCATCTTTAATTATTGGCGAAAGAGTTAAAAAAGATTGAAGAATTTCTCTTGATTTGGAATTTATTACTGAAGCGGATATTTTAGAAGGAATATTATCGAGATTGAGTTCTCCGAGTTTTGAAGAAGAGATGTTTTCATATATAATATTGGTTATTTGAATATTCTTTTCGTCATAAGAAATGTTTTCAGGTAGTTTTAATACAAAGTGTATGGTTTTGTTCGAAATGTCAAATCGAAAATTAGTTCCTGAAAACTGAGGGCTATTTATTTTAAACTGTCCGTAATCAATCTCGGTTTTGTCGATCCAATTAATTATAATATCTCCTTTAGACTGCGAAATGACTGAATAAGATAGTAAGAATATATATAAGGAAAATATTTTTCTCATTTAATAGTTAAATAGAAGGTTGGTTAAAATGATAATAATGGGTAAAAATAAATCATTTAATGTGAAAATAAATAATAAATAGTATATTTTTGCGTTGATTTTATGTATTTCAATAAAGCGGAGTATCATTAATAATTTTTTTTTATAGGTGTTGTCAGTTAATGGTTAATTATTATATTGCACCACTTAAAAATATTACCTTAAATAAAGTATGAAAGTAAACAAAAGTATAATCGTGCGATTTGTTTTAGCTATGGCACTGATTGTTGTGGGTTTTTCTAGTTGTAGTAAAAAATCTAGTTCGAATGGCTCTTCAAGAGCAACAGGTTGGAATGTAAGTGGTAAAAAAGGGCCAGCTAATAAAAAGCAAATTGCGGGTCCAGGGTTAGTCTTTGTAGAAGGAGGGACTTTTACTATGGGTAAAGTGCAGGATGATGTCATGCATGATTGGAACAATACGGCAACGCAGCAGCATGTCCAATCATTCTATATGGATGAAACGGAGGTTACTAATTTAATGTATTTAGAATATTTGGATTGGGTGAAAAAAGTTTTTCCACCTACTGAAGAAAGTTATAAGTACATATATGTTGGTGCATCACCTGATACCTTAGTTTGGAGAAACAGATTAGGTTATAATGAAACGATGACTAATAATTATTTAAGACATCCAGCTTATGCTAATTATCCTGTTGTAGGTGTTAACTGGATTCAAGCAGTGGAGTTTAGTAAGTGGAGAACAAACCGCGTAAATGAAGCTATTTTAGAAAAAAGTGGTTATTTGAAAAAAAATGCTAAAACTGATGAGGTTGATGGTGATAGTACATTTGATACGGAAACATATATAATTAGTCCAACTTCTACTTATGGTTCTAAAAATGAAGATGTGGTTTTGAAAAAGCCTCAAGGTAGAAACGTTAAGCCTAAAAAAGGAGAAACTTCTGAAGAAAAAAATGTGTATGCAACGCGTTCTTCAGGAATCGTTTTGCCTGAATATAGATTGCCAACAGAAGCTGAGTGGGAATATGCTGCCGCAGCTGATGTAGGACAAAGAGAGTACAATACCTACAAAGGTCAGAAAAAATATCCATGGTCAGGAAGTTATACTCGTTCAGGGAAAAGACAATCAAAAGGAGATCAATTAGCTAACTTTAAACAAGGAAATGGTGATTATGGTGGAATTGCAGGGTGGTCAGATGATGGAGCGGATATTACTAATGAAGTAAAGAAGTATCCTGCTAACGATTTTGGATTGTACGATATGGCAGGTAACGTTGCAGAATGGGTTGCCGATGTTTATAGACCAATTATTGATAACGAAGCTAATGATTTTAACTATTTTAGAGGTAATATGTATACCAAAAATAAAATAGGAAAAGATGGAAAAATTGAAATTGTTACTAAAGACATGATTAAATATGATACGTTGAGTAATGGTAAAATTATGCCTAGAACTTTCCCAGGTCAAATTGCTCAAGTTCCAGTTGACGAAAAAGAAACATATTTGAGACAGAATTTCGATAAGAGCAATAATATTAATTATAGAGATGGGGATAAGCAGTCTACTATATTTTATGATTTTGGTTCTTCTGAAACGAATGCTGATAAAGCGAAAGAAACTATGTATAACTCACCTAAACATAATGTTGCTGTGGATAGTTTAGGAGATATGGTTAGGAAATATGATAGGTCAAGTAAAAGAACTACCTTAATTAATGATGAAGTAAGGGTTTATAAAGGGGGCTCTTGGAAAGATAGAGCTTACTGGTTGGATCCTGCTCAAAGAAGGTATTTTCCACAAGATATGGCGACAGATTATATCGGATTTAGATGCGCCATGTCAAAAGTAGGGCCTAAATCTGAAAACAAAAAGTCTGCTAGGAATTAAAACTACATTATAAAGAATAGTCTCAAAACCAAAAGTGATTGAGAATTGAATATTATGATGTATACTCCAATAGGAGCCATATATAAACTAAAAAAGAGGCTATTTCACTATTTTGTGAGACAGCCTCTTTTTTTAAATAAAATTTAAAATGGATATTAATCACATTCATCACCTCTTTTTGAAATCGAATGGAATTTCAATTGATACTCGTAAAATAAGTGAAAACTCAATTTTTGTTGCAATAAAAGGAGAGCGTTTTGATGCAAATACTTTTGCAAAAGAAGCCCTTGATAAAGGAGCTTTGTGTGTTGTTATAGATGATGCTTCTTTCTATATTGATGAAAGAACAATTTTGGTAAATAATAGTTTGGTTGCTTTGCAGCAATTGGCGAGCTTCCATCGAGATTATTTGAATATACCTATAGTTGCACTTACAGGAAGTAATGGTAAAACAACTACAAAAGAATTAATTCAAGTTGTGCTTTCTAAAAAATTTAAAACAAAAGCAACAGTTGGTAATTTGAATAATCATATTGGTGTTCCTTTGACTTTGTTGAGTTTTGATTCTGAAACAGAAATCGGGATTGTTGAAATGGGAGCTAATCATAAAAAAGAGATTGAGTTTTTGTGCCAATTAGCAAAACCTAATTTTGGTTATATTACGAATTTCGGGAAGGCACATTTGGAAGGCTTTGGTGGTGTTGAAGGTGTGATTCAAGGTAAAAGTGAGATGTATCAATACTTGTTAAGTAGTGATGGTTTGGCTTTTGTGAATTTAGAAGATATTATTCAAGTTGAAAAATCTAAGACTTTAAAAATCTATTCTTTTGGAGTTAATAAAGAAAATGCAGATGTTAGTATTGGTACTGTTCGTGCAAATCCATTTGTAGAAGTTTCTTGTCAAGGAGTTTGTATTTCGTCTCATTTAATAGGTCTTTATAATGCTAATAATTTAAATGCGGCGCTAACGATAGGGAAGTATTTTAAAGTAGATGACTTGGCAATTAAAGAAGCTTTAGAAGTGTATGTGCCAGAAAATAATCGTTCGCAATTAATGACTAAAGGAACTAATGAGATTATTTTAGACGCATATAATGCTAATCCTAGTAGTATGGCTGTTGCTATTCAAAATTTTGTTCAATTAGAAAAGCAGAATAAAGTAATGATTCTAGGTGATATGTTTGAACTAGGTGATGAGAGTCTTGAAGAGCATAAAGCTATAGTAGAATTGGATTTGATTGGTGATGTGATCGATTGTTATTTTGTTGGTGAGGCTTTTTATGAGAATAGAAATGATAAGCCTAATTTTAAGTTTTATAAAACTTTTTCAGATTTTGAAAATTATTTAAAAGAGGCTTCTATTTCTAAAAGTATGATTTTGATAAAAGGATCCAGAGGAATGGCTCTTGAAAGAACCTTGGATTTCTTGTAGTTCAGCATTTTGGTTTTTAAATAATTTTAACCATTAGGAAATTAAGTTGGGTACTGGTCAAACTTAGTTTCTTTGTGGTTTTTTTTTGCAGTCTTTTTGAAAACTTGCCTAATCCTCAACTTTTGAACGTGATCCTATTAAACTGAAAAAATTAATTTTAGACCCTTAATGCTCGATAGTTAATTAATAATGTTAGAATTTTATTTTTTTCTTCAAAGGTTAAATCATAACTACCCATCGAAATAACATCTACTTTACTTATGGAATTTACTATTCCATAAAATTTAATAGCTCCGTATAAATATGAAACGACTCGTTTGTGAAAATTTTTGAAAATCCAAGTTCTTCTAAATTTTCAATTTCACTAATTGAAATCGCAATTTTTTTATTTGTAAAAAGAAATTTTTTAGATTTTATTTCTTCTCTTTCTTCAATGACTTCATTTACGAGAAAATCTCCAAAATCTTCTGGTTTATTGGTATCGTTATTTATCATATTAAATGTAATTTGGGAGTTGAACTGGTGTTGGAAATTTGATTTTATGATCAACATCATTAAGTAAATTTATTTCTTCAATTCCTAAAGGTGTTTCAGGGTATAAAACAACTAAATCTTTCGTTTCTTTAATATTCTCAAATTTGTATTTTTCAATCATTAATGTCCGATATAAAGTTTAAATCAAATTCCTCTATAATAATCCAATATTTTAACACGAAGTAAATATTCATATTTTGTATTATTTAGATTGAGGTTGGCATTATCCATACTATTTTTACTAGTAATATATTCTACTATATTAGATACACCGTTATTAAATCGAACTTCATTGATACGAAAAGATTCTTCAAAAGCTACAACTTGATTTAATACAATTTGGTATCGATTGTAGGCAGATTCCATATTATTATATGCATTTTCAATAGACTGTTTTAATAGCAACTTTGTGTTTTCAAGTTCAACTTTTGATTCTTCTAAGACGATTTTTTGTAACAACACTTCTCTTTTTGCTCTAAATCCATTGAATAAGGGCATTTTTACAGATATACCTGCAACCGAACTCAAATTACTTTCAAATTGATTGTTATAATTTATTCTATGCCCTTCAAGGGTTCTTTGGTTTCGTAAAACGGGATGATTTTGGTTTCCAATAGTTACAAAATCTCCCGTTTCAGTAACAGAACTTCCAGTTGCTGTAAATAGTTGTGCAACGCTTGAATAGTTTGTATTTAATTGTCCGAAAAATGATATTTCAGGAAAATAATTGGATTTAGCAATCTTAATGCCCAAATCTGCTGCGTCAATTTTTAACTCCTTGGATTTGAATGTTGCCAAATTTCGTAAAGCATCATTATAAACGTCTGAAGCAGAAAATGGATATATTTTGGATGGAACCAAACCAAGAACATCCTCAAAGGATTGTTCAAAAACAGTATCTAAGTTCAGTAGGACAATCAGATTTGATACAGCCAATTTTAAAGTATTATTTGCATTGACAATTGCAACTTCATCGTTGGCATACTGCCCTTTCATATCTGTATAATCTGCAGGGTTTCCAACCTCTTCTTTATAATAAACCTCAATCCTTTCCAGCTGTTTTTTGGTTGTTTCAAGCCTTGATTTTGCAAGTTCCAATAAATCACGACTGTTTAGAATTTGTATGTAGCGCAAGGAAACTTCTAAAACCAAATTTTGTTTTGCATCTTCTATTTCCAATTCTGATACCTGAAGGTTGAATCTTTTTTGTTTAATGCTATTTAATATCCTAAAGCCATTAAAAATAGGGGTGTAAATATTCAATCCCGCATTTGAAAACGTGAGTTCTTGATTGATATAATTATTAGTATAGGGATCAATACTACGTCCGTTATTCATTCCAATAGTGTAATTTAGATTCAAATTAGGAAGCAAATTTGATCTCGATTGATTATAATTGATTTCAGAAGTCTGTGTTGATAGTTTTGATTTTTTTAAATTCAAATTATTTGAAAGCGCTATTTTTATACAATCGTCCAAGGACAATGGCTTTTTCTGTGTGTTTTGAGAAAATCCAATGGCGCAAGATATCACTAAAAGAATGATGGAGAATATTGCTTTCGTTTTCATGTGTATCAAATTTATTCAGCATTTAATATATCCATTGGTTTTTTTCTAAGAGATTTCTGGGTGTTATATACTATTACCAACAAGGTTATCAGAAAAACAGAAAAGAATGCTAAAGAAAAATGCCAAAAGTTTAAGCTTATCCTATATGGAAAATCATTTAACCAATCTTTCATAACATAAATAGCGATAGGAATGGCAATTAAGCTGGCAACAATTAAAACAGTCAAAAACTCCTTTGCCAATATCCAGAGAATTACAAACCTGTCAGCGCCTAATACTTTATGAATGGCAATATCTCGTATTTTCAAAAAGGCAATAAATGAAGAGAGCCCTAAAATACCAATATATGCTAATAAAATAGCTAAAAATGAAAATAGCGTAAAAACACTCTGGTTACGGTCATCGTCAATATATTGTCTTTGAAATTTATCTTTTAAAATAAAATAGTCAAAAAG
>NZ_JBAWDL010000114.1:0-12426 GCF_049590715.1 Flavobacterium sp. | reverse complement strand
CATACAAGGACAGGAAACCAGGACAACCTTTTTTCTATGTATTTAACATCGAAACAACACACGAAAGTCGCATTCATTTTTCAAAAGAAACAATGAATACTACTAAAACAGCAATTGATCCAAAGACGGTTTTTGTACAACCCAATCATCCTAATACAGAATTATTTCAATATTCAAATACCTATTATCGCGATAAAATCGTAGCGATGGATAAAGAAGTAGGTGAAGTGATCGATCAATTGAAAAAAGATAATTTGTATGATAATACTATTATTTTCTATTATGGTGATCATGGCGGGGTATTACCAGATAGTAAAGGATATTTAACTGAAACTGGTTTACACGTTCCATTAGTAGTACATGTTCCTGAAAAATATAAAAACTTGACTGTTTTTCAATCTGGTTCTAGAACGAATTCTTTCGTGAGTTTTGTTGATTTTGGAGCAACAGTTTTGAATCTTGCAGGTGTTAAGGTACCTAAAACAATGGATGGGAATCCTTTTTTAGGAAAAAATATCACAGCTAAGGATTTAGAGAAAAGAGACGAGACTTTTGGTTATGCGGATCGTTTTGATGAAAAATACGATATGGTGCGAAGTTTGAGAAAAGGGAACCTTAAATACGTTCGTAATTTTGAACCATTTAATGTTGATGGATTGATGAATGTATACCGTTACAAACAATTAGCGTATCAAGAATGGTATGATTTATTCAAACAAGGAAAGTTGAACAAAATTCAATCCCAATTTTTTGAGCCAAAAACTCCTGAAGCTTTGTATGATGTGATTAAGGACCCATTCGAAACTAAAAATTTAGTTAACGATCCTGCTTACAAATCACAGTTACTAGGACTAAGAAAAGAATTGTGTTCTTGGATGACCAAGCAACCTGATTTGTCTTTTTATCCAGAATTTTATTTATTGGAGAACGCAATTCAGAATCCATTAGTTTTTGGTAAAGAACATAAAAAAGAGATTAAAAAGTACAATGAAATTGCTGATTTAGCTTTGTTAGATTTTGAAAAAGCATCTCCTAAAATTATCAGATACTTAGATTCTAGTGATAAATGGGAACGATATTGGGCAGTTATTGCAGCAACTTCTTTTGGAGAACAAGCAAAATCATTAACCACTGCGATACAATCCGTGATGGAATTAGATTCTGAAAATATTAATAAAGTAAGAGCTGCTGAATTTTTAGGAATCGTTGCACATCAAAATACTTCAAAACAAATTTGCCAAGCCTTGTATCAATCTAATAAGGAAACAGAAGCTTTATTGATTTTGAATACAATGGTTTTAATGCAAGACTTTTATCAAAAATATCATTTTGATATAGATAGTAAAAAAATAAATAAAAAAGTATTGGAGGATAAATTAGTTGTTCAACGATTAGATTATTTAAAAAAAGTATAAATTGTTTATCTTTTGTAAAACTGAATAAATAACCAAACTAATTTTATGAAAATAATATTTAAAAATTTGAAACAAATTTCAATAGGTACCTTTCTAGTAGTGGCAAATATAATTTGTGCACAAAAATCACCTGTTTTTGAAAAAAAACAAGATCCAAAGGAATCAAAACAAAAATGGGAATTAGTAAAAAACATGTCGGATGAATTTGAAGGGAAGAAAGTAGACGAGTCCAAATGGCAAATTTCAGGTCAAGGGTGGATTGGTCGTGCTCCAGGATTATTTCAAGCCGAAAATATAACAGTAGCTGATGGTAGCATGAAAATAACAACTCGATTATTGCCAGAACCTATTGTAAAACAAAATAAAACCTATACACATGGTGGTGGTTACGTAGGTTCTAAAAACGCAATGACTTATGGCTATTACGAATGCGAAATGAAAGCTAATAAAACTTTTATGTCTTCTACTTTTTGGTTGATCAATGAAGGAAAAGATTTGAAAGGTTGTGATAAGAGAACTACGGAATTAGATATTCAAGAGTGCGTAGGACAGATTGTAAATAATGCCGAATGGATGAAAAATTTTGATCAATCAATGAATTCGAACACGCATAGTAGAAATATTCCTGAAGGATGTAACTATGAAAAAGGATCTAATAAAGCAGGAGGATTGATGAACGGAAAAGTATATGATGATTTTCATGTATACGGTGTTTGGTGGAAATCAAAAGATGAAGTATTATTCTTTTTAGATGGTAAATTTGTTAATAAAGTCAAGCCACCTGCTGATTATGATATTGCAATGTCTTTACGAATGGTAGTAGAAACTTATGATTGGAATAAAGCGCCTGCTGATGGAGGAATGACTGGCTCTGTTGCTGATAGAACTACTACATATAATTGGGTTAGATCTTGGAAATTAGTTGATAGCAAAAAATAATTAATATTATATAAATGATAAATTTTAAAAATGGAATAAAAACACTAGTCATCGTAGTGTTTTTAATTATTGTGTGTGCGTTCACGGAAAAAGAAAAGACGTTTATAGTCACTGATTATGGGGCTAAGGGAGATAGCTTAACTGTAAACACGATCTTTATTCAAAAAGCTATTGATGACTGTTCTACTAACGGAGGAGGAACAGTTATTATTCCAAAAGGAATTTTCATCAGTGGTACTATTTTATTGAAAGATAATGTGATTTTGAATATATCCAAAGAAGCCAAGCTAGTGGGCAGTTCTAATCCATTAGATTATCAAAGTATTGATACTTTTACTGATGCAGTGAAAAAAATTAGAGGAAACTGTTTGATTGGTGCTCTGAACGCAAAAAATATAGGTATTACAGGACATGGTATCATTGATGGAAATGGCGAAGCCTTTACAATGCCATTATTAAAATTGAAATTTGAATCTTTAGGATTGGATAAAAACACTAAAGATTTTGGTGTAAACCGTCCTTTTTTACTACGTTTTGTAAAATCAACCAAAATAAAAATAAAGGATATTACCATTAGACAAGCTGCGGCATGGGCGTGTCATTTTTACCAATCTTCGAATATTGATGTTGATGGGATGACAGTTTATAATCATGCAAATTCAAACAATGATGGTATTGATTTGGATTCGAGCCATGATGTCGAAATTAAAAATTGCAACATTGATACAGGGGACGATTCGATTTGTATTAAAGCTACTAGCTCACAACCTACTTACAATGTAAAAGTACGCAATTGCAAAATAAAAAGTGAATGGGGGGCTTTGAAATTTGGTACCGAATCTATGGGAGATTTTTACAATATTGATATACGAGATTGCGAAATTTACGATACTCGTGGTGGTGGAATCAAAATACTAAGTGTTGATGGTGCCAATATTCACGATATCAACATTCAAAACATTAAGATGGATGATGTCGAAATGCCTATTTTTATCCGTTTAGGCGAAAGATTAAATACCTATCGTGAAGCTGATAAACGCAAAGTAGGGACTATAAATAATGTGGTTGTCAAAAACATAAAAGCCACCACACGTAGCCTTGAAAATTCCCGTGTTAATCCACCATCAGGTATTTTAATTACAGGAACGCCAAATCATAAAATTGGTAAAGTAACTTTAGAAAACATCAATATTACTTTGCCTGGAGGAGGAAAAAAATCAGATGTAGGGATAATTGAAGAACAAGAAACTAAATATCCTGAATTTAGCTTTTTTAAAGTGTTGCCTGCTTATGGTATGTATGCTAGACATATTGATGGATTATCAACCAAAAATATTAATTTTAAAATAACAGCTGCTGACGAAAGAGAAGATGTTATATTAGAAAAATAAACAAACTAATTACTATTTGATATATATTAAAATTATGAATATAAACAAAAAACTATTATGTGTCGTTGCTTCTTTAGGTTTAGTTTTTACTTCGTGTAAAACGACCCAACAAAGCTTCCCATTCAAATTACCCACGGAGAAACCAAACCAAAAATTGAGTAAAGCAATGCAGCGTAATTACGACAATTATATGGCACCAAGACCTGAGGAAAATGAATTGTACACACAATTTAAATATACAGAAATCAAAGGATTAGATTATAGCAACCATGACGGAACAATTACACGTCGGGACCCTTCGAAAGTGATTTTTGAAAATGGAAAGTATTATGTTTATTATACACACAGACAAACTCCAACACCACCTAAAGGTGCTAAATTAGCCACAGAAACTATTCCGTCTGCAGATTGGGATTTGGCCGAAATATGGTATGCAACTAGTAAAGATGGTTTTACATGGGAAGAACAAGGGGTTGCTATTCCGCGTCCACCAAAACCAAATATTGGAAATCGTTCGGTCGCTACTGCTGATATTTTAAAGTGGAAAGGTAAATTTTATATGTATTATCAAGGTTTTAGTGAAGCCAGCGGAACCCGTGGTGATGACTGTCCTGTTTTAATGTCGTATGCTGATTCTCCTGATGGTCCTTGGACTGCAACGAACCAAATAGTAATTCCTAATGGTCCTAAAGATGCTTGGGATCAATACTCAATTCACGATCCTTATCCATTGGTTTACAAAGGGAAAATTTACTTATACTACAAATCAGATTTTGACGGAAAACCTAATCTAGTGCGTATGCAAGGTTTGGCTACAGCCGATAATCCTATGGGACCTTTTACTAAAAACCCATTGAATCCTGTTCTAGGCTCTGGTCATGAGACAACGATGTTCCCTTTCAAAGAAGGTATTGCCGCCTTTACAATTCGTGATGGCAACGAACACAATACAATTCAATATGCTAAGGACGGAATCAATTTTGACATCGCTTCAGTAACTGAATTGATGCCCGATGCAGCAGGCCCTTTTATTCCAGATGCTTTTACAGACACGAAAGATGGTAGAGGAATTACCTGGGGAATTAGCCATTTGACTACAGTAAACGGTTGGTCTACCAATCATGCTATTTTAGTTCGTTTTGATTGTGACTTGAGCCAAGATGTAAATGATCCAGATATGAAAAAAACACATATTTATACCAAACCAGAAGACAATTACAAGCAAGGTTTGAATCCAAAGCAGAAAGCTAGAATAGCTGAAGAAAATGCAAGAATATTAAAAAACACTAAATAATGAATCGCTATTTATTCAATACAAAACGATTATTTGTTGTTCTGCTAGCCGCATCATCGGTGCTCTCGTATGGACAAAAAAAATCAAAGAAACCTAACGTTCTCGTTATTTTTACAGATGATCATCGTTATACAGGAGTTCATGCACTAGGCGGTATGGACGTAAAAACACCTAATATCGATGCCTTGGCTAAAGATGGCGTTGCTTTTACAAATACCTACCTTATGGGAGCTTTCACAGGGGCTACCTGTGTGGCCAGTAGAGCCATGCTTTTAACTGGTAAACAATTGTTTAAACTAGGTGGCATTGGTCATACCATTCCTAAGGGAAATACGACTATTGGAGAAGCTTTTCAAAGTGCTGGCTATAATACTCATGTAATCGGAAAATGGCATCAGGATGGTGATGCGTTGAAACGTAGTTTTACTTCTGGAGAGAAAATAATGGGACGAGGTTTGTACTTACAAGACCATTTTAGAATGCCTTTTTACGATTGGGATAAGGCGGGGGAATTTAGTCTTGATGAATCCTATTTATTGGTTTATGATAAAGATGGAAATATTGTAAAAGAGCCTGCCCTTAGAAATGCTTTTAAGGGTCCTATTGGAACCGAAAAAAATGGACCACATACATCTGAAGTAATTAGTGAAGCAGCCTCAAAGTATTTTGTGAATTATAAAAGTAAAAAACCTTTTATGATGTATTTGGCTTTTCATGCCCCACATGACCCACGCCAAGCACCTCAGTCATATAAGGACATGTATCCTGAAGCAAATATGCAATTAACTCCTTCGTATATGCTGCAACACCCTTTTGATAATGGTCATATGTTTTTGCGTGATGAAGAATTGGCTCCGTGGCCAAGAACTCCCGAAGTAGCTAGAAAACAATTATCCGATTATTATGCTATTATTACGCACTTAGACATTCAAATAGGTAAAGTTATTGCATCACTAAAAGCAAGTGGTCAATATGAAAATACTTTAATTGTTTTTGCTGCAGATAGCGGACTAGCAGTAGGAAACCACGGTTTGATGGGGAAACAAAATATATATGATGAAGATGGTATTCATGTTCCTTTAATTTTTTCAGGAAATTTGATTAAAAACAAAGGAGAACGCTACGATGCCTTTTCTTATATCCATGATATTTTTCCAACGATTTGTGATTTTGTAAAAGTGCCTATTCCAGCTTCAGTTGACGGGAAGAGTTTAATGCCTGTTTTGAACAAAGAAGCCCAACAAGTTCGTACTTCAACCTATCATGCCTATAGACAATTTCAAAGAGCTTTGCGCAAAGGAGATTATAAATTAATTGAATATGTAAGAGCCAAAGATGAATCCAAAAAAGAAGGTGTTTTTGAAGCAGGTTCAAGAGTGACTCAGTTATTTGATATTAAAAATGATCCTTGGGAATTGTATGATTTATCATTCTTTCCCAAAAATCGTGAGCTAATTGCTCAAATGCGCAAAGAAATGAGAGAACAAGCCATTGAATTAGGTGATAAAAAAGAAAATGTACAAGGAGAAAAATATGATTACTGGGATTTTTATTAATTTTTTTAAATTTTGAAAATTGAGGTAAAACAAATTTGAGGTATGAATTCTTGATACTGAAAAAGAATAAAACTAAAAAATGAAAAACTCTTTTAAAGGAAGTATTTTATTGTTTTTTTCCGTTAATATTTGGATTTATTCCAAAATCAGACAAAGCGAGAGTACTTCAAGAAGTGTTGCTAAATTTTATAGAGCAGCGTTTCGGGATGTTTATTTGTTACAATATCATGTCCTATGGAGCTAAATGGAGTGAGGCTAATTATCCAATTTCAAAATTTAATCCTCAAAAATTAGATTGTAATAAATGGGCTGATGCAGCAGTTTCGGCTGTCTAGGAAAATACCGAGTTCATCCACTTATTTTTATCCCATATTTTAGTACGAAAACGGATTAAAAAATAGGTGGTGGATTTTAAATAATGGCTATCATTGAGATTTCAATATTTACATTTTTTGGCAAAGCAGCCACTTGAACGGTTTCACGAGCTGGAGCAGTAGTTTCATTCAAATATGAACCGTAAACGGCATTGATTGCGGAAAAATCATTCATATCCGTTATGAAAATAGAGGTTTTTACAACATGTTCAAAAGTCATATCGGCCGCTTTAAGTATGGCTTTTAAATTTTCCATTACTTGCTTGGTTTCTGCTTCTATGGATTCGGTAATAATTTCACCAGTTTCAGGATGCATCGGGATCTGTCCTGAGATATATAAGGTGTCGTTTTTTAAAACTGCTTGGTTGTATGGTCCTATTGGAGAGGGGGCTTTTTCTGTAAAGATGATTTGTTTCATGATAATTGTATGTTAAAATAAAATTGAAAATAATAGAAAAGTAAATTTACAAATTTATATTTATTTGGTAACCCAAAATAATTAAACTAAAAAAATATCTTCAATAATTAATTTTAGAACCTTTAAGAAATCACATACTATTAGTCAATGAGTTTATCTTCTAATGGAACTATTTTTATCCCATTTGATATCACTAAGCACTCCTGATTTAATCCCAATAAAGAAATTCCAGTTAGAGTTATCACCAAAAGGTGTCCAGTTAACACTCATTCTCCAGCTTAGCAAATCTCTTTCAAAACGCAATTGGGTATACGTAACTCCATTTTGAACAAAATCATATCCAGTCGAAGCACCTACTTTCCATTTTGGCGTTAAATCAGTATTAGCCGAAATCATAACAGAATTAGCTATGATTTTGTTTTCTCGATTATTATTACCATATGTTAAGGAATAGGCAAAGGTCATGTCCCAAGGTAATTTAGAATGGAAAAATTCAGAGATAACATCATCTCCTTCCTCTTCACTTCCGTCAAACAAACTTTTTCGGTTATTACCAAAATCATTAGCAGTACCAAATAAATCATCTTCACGACCCCCGTTTCGGGTTGTTTGAGAATCTTTACTTTTATCTTTTTCCTTACCATCTTTACTCGATATGGCATAATTTAATGTCATGTTAGCACTAGTCATTCGAAACAAACTTCCGTTATTATCAATATTGTAGGTGTTGATTCTGTTCCCTGAATTATCAATAGCATAGGGGTCTAAAGTCGCTCCGAAATTGACATTCATTTTTTCTTTAAATAATTGTGTTCCCCCGCTTACCCTTACAGGTGACCAAGCTAAATTAGTTTTACCATCAGCATTTAGGTTATAACTGGTAGATAAATTGAAATTATTAAGCAGCATTATTTTTTTAGGCTCCGTCTTAGTACTGTCTCTATCAGTTACTTTTGCTTCAAAAGTATTACTAATACTAATCCCTAAATTACTTGAATTAGTCATACCAGGAGCGCCATAAATACCGTTTTCAAATCGCGAATATTGCTTGGTCATTGTTCCAGTGGCATCAGTAGCATAAGTGTCATAGTATTTTTCAAAACTAGGAGTATAGCTGTAGGATAACGATGGACGCATGACGTGTCTAATTGATTTTATTTTTTTATCCTCTCCAAAATTGAAAGTACCATAAATAGTTGTTCCTAAACTTGATGAAAAAGAGTAGGTACGAAACGCATCAAAACCGTTTTGAATTTTATCTACAACAACACTTTTATCAGTATCGTAGCTTCTATTTAATGTCTTAGCTGTCCAAACTTCTTCATAATTAGCAGATGTTGACGCGCTGAAATACTTAAATATTTTAAAGTTTGTACTAAGTGGAATGCTGTGTTGTGCCCCAATTTTTGCATCATTAAACATTTGAGGTTTAAAAAAGAGAGAATCGGTTGTTGTTATACTATTTCTTCCGTTTAGGTTGTATTGAAAGTTGATGTTTTTTATAAAACCTTTCTTACTTTCATTTTCTTTTGCAAAAGGATAAATACGATCCACACTTAGCTGTAAGGTAGGAAGTGTCATATCTATAGCTTCCGTTTGAGTATTTTGTGAATGGGTTGCTGTAAGTGACATTCTGACTTGTGGAACCGAATTGAATGTTTTGGAATACGAGATAGAGGAACTTAGAGTATTATTTAGTGTTGAACCTATATTGGCCTGATTAATTGATTGGTTAAAATATTTACTGCTACCTAAATTGACAGAAGCAGAAAAACTAGAGTTTGGGTTGGCTTTCGAATCTCTTGAATGCGACCATTGAAGATTGTATATTTTTTGGTTAGAATAATCTGGATAACCTCTTTCGCTAGAAATAAGATTTTCATATCTAAAATTCACATTTCCTCTAAATTGGTATCGCTTTGCGTAAGAAGATTCAAATCGCATCCCATAACTTCCATTAGTATAGTAATCTGCAATAGCAGTTAAGTCATAATTGTCACTTAAAGCAAAATAATAACCTCCATTTTGTAGCGCAAAACCTCTTGTGTTAGAATCATTATAACTAGGCAAAATAATTCCAGAAACACTGGTTTCTTTTGTCATAGGGAAATAAGCAAATGGCAAAGCAATAGGAGTGGGAACATCTGCAATGACCATATTTGTCAATCCAGTAATTATTTTTTTTCCAGGGATAAATTTTACTTTATTGGTTTGAAAATAATATTCAGGTTTGTCCACATTTGTTGAAGTGGTAAATCGTGCGCCTTTTAAAAAATAAACGGAATCATTTTCTTTTTTGGTAACGCTAGCTTTGACTTTAAATTCTCCTTGATCAGATCTTGAATTCCAAATTAATGCTTTTTTAGTTTTAAAATTAAAACGAATGGAATCGGGTTCAACCACATTACTTCCTTGTTTGAAACTGGGATATTGAGTGTATTTACCAGTAGAATCTTTAATTCGTCCAGCATAAACTTCATTTTTTTCATAATCTAATACAATGATTCCTGACTTTAATTCAACATCTTGGTAATATAATTCAGCTTGATCATATAAGGTGATGTGTTTCTTTTTTTGATCAATTTTAGCATATTCTACTGCTTTATATTTGACTTTGCCCTCTAAAAATGCTTTTTTAACTTTTAAAGTGTCTACTTTTTTAATACTATCAATAGGTTTTGTAGTTTCTAGATTTGTTTTTATTGCCGTTTGTAAAGACTTGTCTGATTGTTTCTTAGGAGCAATGGTAGTAGTCTTTTTTGGCAAATCTTGAGAATATAAATTATTATATCCAATGGTTAGGATGAATGATAATAAAACGATATTAAATAAGTTTGTCTGCAAAGGTTTAAATACTATTTTTGTAAAAAATTATGGCTTGTTATTTGAAGTGACAAACTTACATATTATTTTTTGCCAAAAATAATCAATTGAATAAATTCTAGTGATAGCTTTCTAAATTAAATTAACTTTAAAATTTATGGACACCTTGAATAAAATTAAAGTAATTTTTACTTTTTTTATAGTTATAACATCATTCTCTACCTATAGTCAATCTAATGTTTTTAAAGTTACTTTGGATGCAGGTCATGGTGCTCATGATTTTGGTGCAGTATATAGCGGACGTGTTGAGAAAAATATTGCTTTAGCTATAGTTCTCAAAGTAGGAGAGATGCTTGATGCGTATCCTAAAGTAGAAGTGAGTTATACCCGTAAAACAGACGTATTTATTGATTTAGTTGAAAGAGCCAACATTGCTAATAGAGCAAATTCAAGTGTTTTTGTATCCATACATTGTAATGCTAATAAAAATACAGCAGCTGATGGTACTGAAACCTATGTGATGGGTATGAATAAGATTGCATCCAATTTAGAAGCGGCAAAAAAGGAGAATTCCGTTATTACTTTGGAGAAAGATTACAAAAGAAAATACGAAGGTTTTGATCCTAATTCACCAGAAACGATGATTGGTATGAAGCTGATGCAGGAAGAATATCTTGAAAATAGTATTTCTTTAGCAAGTAAAGTAGAAGATGAATTTGAAAAAATTGGTAAAAAAATTAGAGGAGGCGGTGTAAAACAAGCACCATTTATGGTTTTACACAAAGCCTATATGCCTAGAATTTTAATTGAAACAGGCTTTATTTCAAATCCCGTTGAAGGAAACATATTAAATTCTGAAGAAGGTCAAAAAGAAATTGCAAGATCTATTACTAATGCAATAATTCGGTATAAAAATGAATACTATGGTTCTGATGCTAATGAGCCTGTAAAACCAAGTCCTAAACCAGTGACAAAAGATACAACAGCTCCAATTAACAACACCGCTGACACTATAAAGGCAACTAATCTTGAGAGTAAAAGTAATAATGACACTGTTTTTAAAGTTCAAATTACTGCAATAAGCAAAAAGTTAGCATTAATACCTAAGAATTTTAAAGGATTGGATCGTATTTCGGTTACGTATGAGAATAATTTATACCGTTATATGTATGGTGAAACTTCTCAATATGAAGCAGCTAAAAAGTTATTAGAAGAGGCTAAATCAAGAGGTTATGAATTTGCATTTATAACAGCTTTTGTAGGAGGAAAAAAAGTTAACGTTCAAGATGCAATTAAATAAGTCCTAGTTCTAAATTATTTTATATTAAATTTGTCATAAATCCATACATTTTGAAACTATCAAGAGAAATTAAGACAGCAATTTTATTAATTGCTTCGATACTGTTATTTATTTGGGGGTATAGCTTTTTAAAAGGAAAAGATCTTTTTTCAAGTTATAAAACATTTTTTGTTGAATATGAAAATGTAGAAGGACTTTCTTCTTCGGCACCAGTAACACTCAATGGACTCGTTATTGGAAAAATTAATGGTATCACAATCAACCACGAAACAGGCAAATTATTGGTAAAACTTCTTATAAAAACGGAATTTCCAATTACAAAAACAAGCGCGGCACTAATTTACGAGCCTGGTTTTATAGGTGGAAAGCAAATTTCCATAGAACCTAATTTTCAAGATAAAGAACTTGCCGTTACTGGTGACAGATTAATAGGAGGTGTTAGACTTGGCTTGACTGAAAAATTGACAACCGAATTAGTTCCGTTGCAAGCTAAAGTTATGAAATTGATGGAAAATGCAGATCAATTGATTACTGGTGTCAATAATGTTTTAGACAAAAAGGCACAAGAGGATTTAAAAAAGTCTTTGGCTGAAATGAGTCAAACAATGGAAGAATTCCATAAAGCTTCGGCAAGTATGAACTCTATTTTGGATGATAACAAAACGCAAATAAAAGGTGTTGTAACCAATTTTAATAAAATTTCAAGTAATTTCTCTAAAATTTCAGATTCAATAAACAAGGCTAATTTAGGCAAGACCATAAGAAATTTAAATAATACAGTAGTAAAAGTCAATGGCATAATGGCTGGATTAGAGTCAGGAAGAGGCACTATGGGTAAATTACTGAAAGACGATGCCATGTATACTAATTTTAATAAAACATCTAAAGAATTAGAGGTTTTATTACAAGATATTAG
>NZ_JBAWDL010000113.1:0-4674 GCF_049590715.1 Flavobacterium sp. | reverse complement strand
ATATATATTTCTTTTGTTACTGTGGGTTTAGGGTTTGGAATTTACCTTATTCTCGCTTTTTGGATTCGGTTGAAAGATTTGATTCGTGCTAAACGTACGTCTGTTTTCGATCTTTAAATAAATATCATAACTAAAATCAAATAAATTTTGGGTGTAAAATCAGATTCTTGGGGTTCACGTGTAGGTTTAATACTAGCAATGGCGGGAAATGCTGTTGGTTTAGGAAATTTTCTTCGTTTTCCTGTTCAAGCTGTTCAAAATGGAGGTGGCGCCTTTATCGTTCCTTATTTAATCTGTTTTTTAATCATGGGAATTCCGTTATTATTTATCGAATGGTCTTCAGGTCGTTACGGTGGGAAATTTGGAAATCACAGTACGCCTTATATTTTAGATTCAATGGTTAAAGGCAGAGTACTTAAATACATTGGTGTTTTTGGAATTTTTACAAATATTGCCGTCGCAGCCTATTATTGCTACATTGAATCTTGGACGATGTCCTATGTGTATCATTCGATAATAGGAACTTTTGAAGGCATGCAACAGTCAGAAGTGGCTAGTTTTTTTGGTTCGTATGTTGACGTAGGGCATTCCACAACGGGAATCCCTTATGAAGCCGTCATTTTTTATGTTTTATGCTTAATCATCAATACCTATATTTTATCCAAAGGATTAAAAGGAATTGAAAAAGTAGCCAAAATAGGAATGCCTTTATTGATCTTATTTGGTGCTATTTTAGCCATCAAAAGTTTGACTTTAGGTACTTCAGGAGCTTCGGATATATTCCCAGATGCGAATGCTTGGGATGGATTTAATTTCATTTGGACACCACAATACGATTCCATATTTGATTTAAAAGTTTGGATGGCAGCCGCAGGACAAATCTTTTTCACTTTATCAGTCGGAATGGGAACCGTACATTGTTACGCCGCTTATGTTGCTGAGAAAGATGATATTGCTCTAAATGCGGTTTCGGCAGGATTTATGAACGAATTTGTCGAAGTGGTTTTAGGAAGTATGATTGTCATCCCTATCGCAGCAGGGTATTTAGGATTGGATTGGGTCAAAGAAAATGCAGGATTTGGAATGGCATTTCAAACCATGCCGTATTTATTCCAACAATGGGGAAGCATGATTGCTATCATTGCAGGAGTTCTCTGGTTTGGCTTACTCTTTTTTGCAGGAATAACATCTTCTTTAGCCATGGGAACCCCTTGGATGGGGTTCATGCGGGATGAATTTGGTTGGTCACAAAACAAAGGCGCTTGGTCCTTTGGATTTATCGCTTTAATCATGGGATTGCCCACAGTGATATTCTTTCAGCAAGGTGTGTTTGACGAATACGATTATTGGGCAGGAACCGTGAGTTTAGTATTATTCGCCATGCTAGAGACCATCTTATTCTCTTGGATTTTTGGAATGGAAAAAGGATGGAAAGCCATTATCTCAGGAGCAGATATCAAAGTACCAATTATTTATAAATACATTATAAAATTTGTTACTCCTGTAATGTTAATCATCATCTTTATGGGGTCATTATTTAAACCAAAAGATAATAATTGGTCCGGAAACATAACTACTTTGCTGTCTGGAAACGGCTGGACACTCGATAACGGATCAATAATTAAAACAATTATTCATTCAGGAATCAAAGAACAATTAGCCATAGCCACAGATCCCGTTATAATTGCGCAATTACACGATCAGATTTTCTATCTTAATTTTGCTCGATTAATGCTCTTAGCCTTGTTTCTTTTTATTTGCGGTTTGGTTTATGTTGCTTTTCAAAAAAGACACAAAGAAGGACGTGCCACATTATAATAAAATTATTTACTCATTAAAAAAATACGATTATGAATACAGAAGCCTTAGTAACGATGTTACTCACTCAGGGAATTGTAGTCTCTTTTGCAGCGTACTTTTTCTATAAAGTGCTAACTATAAAGCCCAAACAAGAACCTGATTCTTTCTCTGAAAACGATGATGAAACTGAGCGACAAAAAGAAAAATAATCGTTTAACCGTTACTCTTTTTTGTTATGGAAAATATCAAACCCTACTTTTTGTTTTCCAAAGAACAACGGACTGGTATTTTTATATTGGTACTTCTCATCGTTACCATTCAAGCCAGTTGGTATATATATAACACATCCAAAACACCAGAAAAAACACCTTCTGAAGACGAAAAACAATGGTTAGCAATGCAACCTCAAATTGACAGTCTTAAAGCACTTTCTTTTGATAAAAAATACGAAATCAAACCTTTCAATCCCAATTTTATTACGGATTACAAAGGATACAAATTAGGAATGTCTGTAGCCGAAATTGATCGTTTATTCGCTTTTCGAAAAACCAATCAATACGTCAACTCTCCTAAAGAATTTCAAACCATTACAAAAGTTTCCGACTCATTATTAGCCGCTATTGCTCCTTATTTTAAATTTCCTGATTGGGTTACTAATAAAAAAGAACCTAAGCAATACGTGAAATTTGATAAAACATCTTTTTACAAAAAAGATAAAATCAATATTGTCGATATTAATATAGCTACACAAGAAGATTTAATAAAAATTAATGGTATTGGTGCTGGATTTTCAGAAAGAATTATAAATTTTAGAGAAAGTCTAGGAGGATTCGTTTCGATGGAACAAATGCAAGATGTATGGGGTTTGCCTCCTGAAGTCATCACTAAACTGGGTGCCAATTTTAAAATAGGACCTACTCCTAATCTAAAAAAAATTGACATAAACAATGCTTCATTAAAAGAAATAGCCCAATTCCCTTACTTTAGATATGCATTAGCCAAAGAAATAGTCACGTACCGAAGTATGAATGGCGACATCAAAAATGTTAATGATTTAACAAAAATTAAAGGGCTGTCTATTGAAAAAGCAACTATTATAGCCTTATATTTGGCCTTTTAAAATAACACCCTTACAATGAACTTTGATTATAACGAAACGCAGTCTATGATTGCGCAGTCCATAAGAGATTTTGCTGAAATTAACATCCGTCCATTTATCATGGAATGGGATGAAGCGCAGACTTTTCCAGTTCCTTTATTTAGAAAATTAGGAGAAATGGGATTTATGGGTGTTTTAGTTCCTGAAGAATTGGGTGGATCTGGTTTGGGATATCACGAATACATTACCATTGTAGAGGAAATTTCAAAGGTAGATCCTTCTATTGGTTTATCTGTAGCGGCGCATAATTCTTTATGTACCAACCACATTTTGACCTTTGGAAACGAAGAGCAAAAGAAAAAATGGATTCCAAAGTTAGCCACAGCAGAACATATTGGTGCTTGGGGATTAACAGAACACAACACAGGTTCAGATGCAGGGGGAATGAATACCACAGCTAAAAAAGATGGAGATCATTGGATTGTAAACGGAGCTAAAAACTTTATCACCCATGCCATTTCTGGAGATATTGCGGTAGTTATTGTAAGAACAGGAGAAAAAGGAGATTCTCACGGAATGACTGCTTTTGTCTTTGAAAAAGGAACGCCAGGTTTTACCTCAGGAAAAAAAGAAAATAAATTAGGAATGCGTGCTAGTGAAACAGCTGAATTAATTTTTGACAACTGCCGTATTCCAGATGCAAATAGATTAGGTGAGGTAGGTGACGGATTTATCCAAGCCATGAAAATATTAGATGGAGGACGTATTTCTATTGGTGCTTTATCATTAGGGATTGCTAAGGGAGCATACGAAGCTGCTTTAAAGTATTCTAAAGAAAGACACCAATTTGGCAAACCTATTAGTAGTTTCCAAGGTATCTCCTTCAAACTAGCCGATATGGCAACGGAAATTGAAGCTTCGGAATTGTTATTACACAAAGCAGCCTTTTTAAAACAACAACACAAACCCGTGACTACCATGGGAGCGATGGCAAAGATGTATTCCTCAGAAGTGTGTTGTAGAGTAGCCAATGAAGCGGTTCAAATACACGGCGGTTATGGTTATACTAAAGATTTTCCCGTAGAAAAATTCTACCGTGATGCTAAATTATGTACCATAGGCGAAGGTACCACCGAAATTCAAAAAGTAGTAATCGCTAGAAATTTATTAAAAGACTGAGATTTTATTGCAACAATATACTCTTTAAAAACCAGTAAGAGATTAAGTTTATTAAGGCTAGCTTAATTTTCTTAATCTCTTACTGGTTTAAATTTAATGCTAAAATTACCCTACTATATAAACCGAAACCTTGTCTCCTTTTAACAATTCGTACCCACCATCTTCCACATATACTAATCCATTGGAAACTGAAAAAGTATTCAGCATCGAAGAATTTTGATGGGTTAATATCGTTACTTCATCACCAACAACATGCGCTTTCAAAAATTGGTTTCTAGCATTACTCACGCTAAAATCATGTGCTAATTTTTTGAATTCCGTTTGACCAAATTCTATTTTTTGTCCCGATAGCATTTGTAAAGTTGGTAAAACATAAATATAAAAACAAGTCAAAGATGCCGCAGGATTCCCTGGCAAAGCAAAAATCATTTTATCTTTTAGTCTACCCGCAAAAAGTGGTTTCCCTGGCTTTTGTTTTACTTTATAAAAAAGCGTGTCAACAGATAAACTTTCTAAAGCTTGGGCTACAAAATCATAATCACCTACTGATATACCACCTGAAACTAAAATGATTTCATTTTCAGTAAGCGCTTGTT
>NZ_JBAWDL010000112.1:0-2591 GCF_049590715.1 Flavobacterium sp. | reverse complement strand
AATTCATTGTCAATGGCTTTCGAAATACAAGTAGAAATATTAGCATGATCACCTCTGTCCATTACCCCGTGAACTCTATCGTCAGTTAATTGATCAGCCACTTGCACACATCTTTGACATAAAATACAACGGTTCATATGTAATTGAATATTTGGACCAATATCTTCTGGTTCAAATGTTCTTTTTTCTTCAATAAAACGAGTTTTTGATTTTCCGTGCTCAAAGCTTAAATCTTGCAAATCGCATTCTCCAGCTTGATCACACACAGGACAATCTAACGGGTGGTTAATCAATAAAAATTCCGTCACCGACTGACGTGCTTCACGCACACGATCCGACTTTTTACTGTTCACTTCCATTCCGTCCATACAACCTGTCACACACGAAGCCATTAATTTTGGCATAGGTCTTGGGTCGGCCTCGCTTCCTTTGGCAACTTCCACTAAACAACAACGGCATTTTCCACCGCTCCCTTTTAGTTTAGAGTAATAACACATCGCTGGAGGAACAGATTCTCCACCAATCATACGTGCCGCTTGCAAGATGGTTGTTCCTGCTTCAACTTCAATTTCTTGACCGTCTATTGTTACTTTCATTTTTTATTTTGTTTAAAGTTTCAGGTTTAATGTTTAAAGTTGTTGTACTTAGAACAATAAATATGAAAATTTATATACTATTTTTTTAGTTCAAGGTTTAAAGTTGTTATACATGAAACTAAAAAATCTTGCAACTTGAAGCTATTTTAAACTGTTTGTTTACCTACCAAATGACTTACACTTGAGAATGGCTCTGAAACAAAGTGATTTCTGTTTTTAATTTTTTCAGGGAAACGTACATGGTATTCAAATTCGGCTCTAAAATGACGAATCGCAGCTGCTACTGGCCATGAAGCCGCATCACCTAATGGGCAAATCGTGTTTCCTTCAATTTTTGATTGAATGCTCCACAACAAGTCAATATCTTCTTCACGACCTTGACCGTTTTCAATACGCCACAACACTTTCTCTAACCAACCTGTACCTTCACGGCAAGGTGTGCATTGACCACAACTTTCATGGTGGTAAAAACGAGAAAAATTCCAAGTATTTCTAACAATACAAGCCGTATCATCATACACAATAAATCCTCCCGAACCCAACATTGATCCGGTAGCAAAACCACCATCACTCAAGGATTCATAGGTCATTAAACGATCTTCACCGTTTGCTGTTTTAAAGATCAAATCGGCTGGTAAAATGGGCACTGAAGAACCTCCAGGAACCAAGGCTTTCAAAGGTCGGTCAGAATACATTCCACCTAAATATTCGTCAGAATTCATGAATTCGTCCACACTCAATCCTAATTCAATTTCGTAAACACCAGGATTTTTAATATGTCCTGAAGCTGAAATTAACTTCGTTCCTGTAGAACGCCCCACACCTATTTTAGCATAATCATCACCTGAATTATTTACAATCCAAGGCACAGATGCAATAGTTTCTACGTTGTTCACTACTGTAGGGTTTGCCCACAATCCTGAAACTGCAGGGAACGGTGGTTTGATACGAGGATTTCCTCTTTTCCCTTCTAAGGATTCAATCAAAGCCGTTTCTTCTCCACAGATGTATGCTCCAGCACCACAGTGAACATGTAATTCCAAGTCGTAACCTGAACCTAATATATTTTTACCTAACCATCCTGCAGCTTTCGCTTCGGCTATGGCTCTTTCTAATATTTTATAAACCCACATGTATTCTCCACGAATGTAGATATACGAAAGGTTACAACCCAAAGCAAAACTTGAAGTAATCATTCCCTCAATCAATAAGTGAGGAAGAAATTCCATCAAATAACGATCTTTGAAAGTACCTGGTTCTGATTCATCCGCATTGCATACTAAATGTCTTGGCTTTCCTGATTTTTTATCAATAAAACTCCATTTCATTCCAGCAGGGAAACCCGCACCACCACGACCACGAAGTCCTGATTTTTTTACTTCTTCGACTACTTCGTCTGGAGTCATGGCTTTGATTGCTTTCTCTACAGAAGCATAGCCACCTTCCTTACGATATACTTCGTAAGTTTTGATACCTGGAACGTTTATTTTGTCTAATAATATTTTTTTTGACATATTATATTAAATGTTTGTCTAAAAATGTTTTTAATTTTAAAATGTAAGGATTTTCTAAATCCTTAATGTCCCATAAATTTTCATCTTGAAAATCTCTGTAGGCATCTTTACATTTGTCTTTTTCCTTATTCGTAACACCATGCAAACATTCTAAATAACTATAAATTTTTGATTTTTTTGCTGGAATAGTTAATGAATTGTCTTTTGATAAACAATTTTCAAACTCATTCCAACATTCAAAAATTTGCGAATGTTTTTTATTGATAACTTTTTCTAATAAATCTTCTACTGTTCCCGTATCACAATGATTTGGAAGCACAAAAACATCATACTTTGTCCAATCCCAAACTGTCATTATATCTTTCACAAATTTAATTGTCGCTTCAAAACCAGGCTTATCTGTTACTTTTTCATCATCTGCATCTAAAAAAATTAAAGATGAGTATTCTGAAAAAGCTTCAGTTATTTGTTGCTTCTGAAT
>NZ_JBAWDL010000111.1:0-4228 GCF_049590715.1 Flavobacterium sp. | reverse complement strand
TCTTTGGCTGTATAGTCCCAAAATTCATCAATCACTTTATTGCATTTATATTTAGGATCATCTTCTTTGTATTCTTTTCGAAGGTTTTTCAGTTCGGTTTTAAGTCCCGCGATTACTTTTGAATAAGCTGGATTATCATAAATATTATTCATTTCGTGTGGATCTTTTTCCAGATCGTACAATTCCCAGGCCGGAGGCGTTTCTGCTTTATCTGATTTTTCATCTGCTCCGTAAAAAAACAGCAACTTGTATTTTTTGGTTCGAATACCAATGTGTCCTGGATTATCATGAGAGGTCATGTGCATCCAATAATGATAATAGGCTGCTTTCTTCCATTCTTTTGACTCAACACCCGTCTCCATAATTTTTCTAAAACTATAACCTTGCATATAATCAGGTTTTTTGATCCCAGCATAATCCAACATCATAACAGGAAAGTCTACATTTTCGATTATGGCATCTGATGTGCTACCAGCTGGGATAGCTTTTGGATATCGCACAATAAAAGGCATGCGCATACCTTCATCATACCCCCAACGTTTGTCGATATAATCGTGTTCTCCAAGATAAAAACCTTGGTCACCCGTATAAATAATGATAGTATTGTCTAATAAATTCTCTGCTTTCAAATAATCAATAACACGCTTCACATTATCATCTACTCCTTTTACACAACGCAAATACTTTTTCATGTAGGTTTGGTAGGCATTTTTAGTAGCCGCAACAGAATTTATATCTCCTTTTCCTCCCCATTTTTTTGCGTAATTACGACGTGTATTGCGGGAACTAACGGATGTTCCTATATAAGGCAATAATTCGTCAAGATACCCTCGCGTTGCTATCGAACCATGATTCCCTTGCTCAAAAAGATTATCGGGTTCTGGAATTTCTACATCTTCCAAGTAGGAATCATAGCGTGGAGCATTTTCAAAATCATCATGTGGTGCTTTGAAATGCAATTTCAAGAAAAAAGGTTTCTTTCCATCCCGACCTTTTTTAAACCAATCCAAGGCGGAATCAGCAATACAATCGGTAGAATGTCCTTTCATCGACACGGTTCCTTTTATCAAACTCGTTTTTCCTCCAGCCGTTCTTAAAAACTCTTCAGTACCTCCTCTAACAATAAAATGAGGATCAAAATACTCCCCTTGATTGTACATTACTTTGTAAAAATCAAAAGCTTCTGGGTTTTCTTTCAAATGCCATTTTCCAATTACCGCTGTCTCATAACCCGCCTTTTTCATCTCTATGGCTAAATATTGATTTTCGGTTTTTAATTTTCCGTTTAAATTGGTAACACCATTTACTGCACTATACTGACCTGTCATAATACAGGCTCTACTAGGTGTACAGATTGCATTGGTACAAAAAGCATTTTGCATTATAATTCCTTCCTTGGCCAATTGATCAATAGTAGGTGTTGGATTTAATTTTTGTAATCTTCCCCCATAAGCACCAATGGCTTGTGAAGTATGATCATCTGCCATGATGAATAGAATATTGGGTTTTAAATTGTTTTCTTGAGATTTTACTATAGTTGTAAAAAAAAACAAACCAATAAATACAAGGATTTTTTTTTGCATAAAATCTATTTTAGGGATAGGTTATTTATGATTTTATTTCTTTTTTACTATCAGTGATTTACTTTCAATAAGTCCTTTTTCTGAAATTATTTGAATTATATAAATACCTTCTGGAAAACTAGAAACATCTAGGGAACTGGCATTTGTATTTACCAATCCCATCGATTTTACCATTCGACCCAAATAATCATAAACGGCAATTTTACTATTTAAAGGATGTTGAATGGTGACGTTATTATTTGAAGGATTTGGATATAATAAATAGGCCTCATTTGTTTTCATGTTGTCTTCAACAGAAAGGATGCTACAATCCACGTTTTTATTATCATTTTCATACAATGTATTTTTGTAATAAGATGAAATACAAGGCTGAAACCCGCTACTGGTGATAGGCCCATCTATTTGCGCTACATATTCACCTTCAACAATATCAGGAGTTGCTCCTTTTGAAGGTAGTGATAAGTGTCCGATTGTAGCTGCAGATGGAATGATACGTACATTATCTGCCTCCGGTGAGACTGTTCGAGTTGCCCAAGGGTATTGGGCTTGAACTGATTTTTCGACATAATTGTATTCTTGACTCAATCTTCCGTAGGCATTCAATCCAAAAACAGCATCTACATTTTTGATAATAATTGGTCCTGTAAATCTTCCTTTTTTGAATTTGATTGGATCTACTAGATCGCCATTGGTATCTTTTAATTCAGAATCAAAAAATCCTGTAGCCATAACTACAGCAAAGGCTGAACTGGTTGCTTTTACATTTTCCATATACACATCGCCATTGACACGACCATGAGGCGACATCATTACAGCAGCAAAACCATTGGTTTGACTAATATCACTTGCTTTTATTCCTTTTATAGTTCCCAAAGTTTGTTCGTTATCCGTACCCACAAATTGGATTCCTGATCCCGATTCCATACGTAAAATCACACCTCCATTACCCGAAAGTTTGACAAAATTGACATCTCTAGCAGCTTGTATTTGAATCAGTCCGTAACCATAATGTTGGTCTTTACCGTAGATATTACGAACATCTCCTTTGGACGGAGAACCTAGTATTTGATAGTCTCTTAATCCCTGATGTACCGTATTATCTGTACTAGTTTGAACAATTAAAGGATTCATTGTGATACCATTAAATTGTGTGAGTGCATCTTTTATATAAATATCTGAAAGCCAAAAATTAGTGACATTAGATAACATGATAGCTCTAACTTTGCCGTTCATTCCAAATTCGGCTATATCAAAAACAAACTTTTCGGTTATATCATCATTGGGTTTTGTACGATCACTTTGACTGCAAAACAGTTTTACATTTTGGATTGGTGTTGCCGTATTACCTATTTCAAATATGGCTGCTTTTGTCGAAATTAAATCCCCTTTGATCACCGTTCCTTTTGCAAAATCAATATGTACATTTGATTTTAAATAAATATTAGACAATTTAATATTTCCCGAAAGTTTTATAGTTCCCCCTGTGGCCTGTGCTGCAACATCATCAATTAAAGCTTGTAAAGCAACAGTGCCATCAGAAAAATTACTGACCGCCAACGTTCTTTCGTAGGAACCCACTACTCCATCAAATTGTTGTGTAAACTGTGCGTTCATTTTTAATCCACTCCATAAGGAAGTGAAAAGTAGGAAACTGAATAGGGTAATTTTATTGTTCATTTATAATTGGCGTTTGGTTATCACTTATTTGATACAAATCAAAAAAAATGAAGTGTTTTAATTCAGTGCTAAATTCCTAAAACAGAATAGATACGATGTATTTGTGGGTTATTAATTTGTATTTTGTCGTTAATCTTTCTAAACTACTATCCGTTTTATCGAATAACCTATTAACTGACACCTTTCATCAACCTTCGAAAATAAAAAAGGCAACAAATTGAAATTGCTGCCTTTAAAATATTTTTAATTTTAAATTCTATAAGATGATTAGTTACCCATTTCCTTTTTCTTCTTTTTTCCTTTATTTTGACCTTTCATAGGTTTTTCTTCTTTTGGTTGTGCTTTCTCTTTTTCGAAAGTAATAGCACAATCGTTTATCGCTTCCTTTGGAGAAACGATTAATTCTTTATTTTCCATTTTCCCGTCAATCATTGGGAAATTTTTCAAAACTAAACCGGGAGTTTTTACGGTATAATATCCTTGTGACAATTCCGTTCCTCCTTTAGCATAATACATTAATCCCGTCACTGTTGGCCCTTGGTAACTTTCGCCATCAGTATTATATTCTGGATTGACTAAATTGCGTTGATTACACGGAACAAAGCCACGTCTAGAACCTCTCAATTGAGCGGTAGTACCATAAACGACTTTTAAATTAGAGATAACTGAGCTAGGATCAAAAACCCCTAATTCATACCCTTCAATCATTGCGCCGTTCTCATCTTTTTGACCTTTCTTTTCGCTTAAAAACCCTGATGCGATGATGGCTCCAGCTTCACAACTTATAGCTGTAAGATCATCAACAAACACTTTACCATTGATAATAGTATGCGGAGATAAAGTAATAGCAGCTTGTCCGTTTTTACAAACAATGTTTTTACCATACACTTGATCGATTTTTATTAATTTATCCGTTAAATAGGCTTTACCGATTGCACCTGTTTCTAATCGAAGTGTAGCGCCACCTT
>NZ_JBAWDL010000110.1:0-1593 GCF_049590715.1 Flavobacterium sp. | reverse complement strand
TCCGTTGATGGACTCATGGCGTTGCAGAAATCACCAATAAGACAAAATGCCGCAAGGCAAAACTGAACAAACATTAGTCTAAACCAGACAAAAGGGTTCCATCTTAGCTCTTAAAACACTGTCTTCCCGACAAAAAAGAAAATAAGTTTAGGCAAGCCGGGCCTTGCTTCTCTCTCTTTTGAATATTTGAACACGTATCATTTTCAAATATCTCGTTCTCTAAGCAGTTAGATAATACAGCATTTCTAGGAATAAAGAATTTACAATGAGTGCAAAAGATAAATTCTGATTTGCCACTCTTAATTAGAGGGACATTGTACGAATCCAAACCATTAGAAGTTCTGGCTTGAAAAATAGCAAAAGTACGGCTGCCAGTAATGCCCCGACTAGTATCCTGCCACTTAAAGGAACTGCCAGCGTTAAAGAAGGAGAAAGGGAAGACTTAAAGAAAAGTAGGTAGGGGAGCCTTAAATAGTACGCTAGCGAAATGGCAGCATTAACAATTCCACCTACGAGAAGCCATAATAACCATGATTGACCCTGTATCTGATAACTTTCCCAAAGTGCCGAGAAGATCAGCCATTTGGCAGTAAATCCGACCGTGGGTGGGAGTCCAGCTAAAGCTACCATAATGATGGTAAGAATTACGGATAACCACACGTTTTTTTTGCCTTGCCCAGCGTAATCGGACAATTGTGTTTCGGAACGGGGTAGCAGCAGATCTACGAGTAGGAAGGCACTCATATTGAGCAGAAGATATGCCAGTATGTAAAATGTGGCACTCTCGAATCCCAATGTGCTAAAGGTAACGATTCCTACAAGCAAGTACCCTGCTTGTGCAATGGAAGAATAGGCAAGAAGCCGACGAACGTTTTGCTGCCACAGTGCTGCAACATTTCCTACCGTAATACTTATTAGGGCAATACCTCCTAGTAGCGGCAATAGGTCAGTTGGAAAAGCGCTTGCTACCCGCATGATTACCAGTAGCACGGCAGCTTTTGGGGCGACTGACAAAAACGAAACCAGCGGGGTAGGGGTAGCTTCATATATATCAGGTGTCCAGACATGGAAAGGAACGAGTGACAACTTGAAAAGTAAGCCTCCAATTGCCATTAGCATGGCCACTTGCATTACCAGAGATGTGTTTGCTTCCAATCCCAAACGCATGGCTGAGTCGGTGAGATCTAAGGTACCCGTAAGACCGTAGATGAGTGAAATCCCGTACAACATAACTGCTGAACTAATGGACCCGAAGAGTAGGTATTTCAAACTTCCCTCAGCGGCTTTTTTCGTTGGTGAGAGAGCCACCAGTAGATAGGATGATAGCGAAAGTAACTCCAGCGACAGGTATACAGTGAGCCAGTGCGTCGCCATGCACAGCAGGCACATGCCCAGCACGGCTGCAATAAGTAGCGCATTGAGTTCTGATGGAATTGTGTAGCGCAGTAAGCGTATATGGAGAAGCGTGAAAAGCCATGCACTAATCACTAAAAGTTTGAAAAAGACTGCTTTGTTATCTAAAAACAGGAGGGGTTGAAACCGAAAGGCAGGTACTTCTCCCCATTGGCCCAGTACAAAGCCCAGTGTAAGTAG
>NZ_JBAWDL010000109.1:0-10591 GCF_049590715.1 Flavobacterium sp. | reverse complement strand
AATCCTGCCACCCCGACAAAATCCTCTCTGTTTTTCAGGGAGGATTTTTTTATTATAACAGTTTTTCTTGATCTTGTTAAGTGTGATGAAGATAGATAGTAAAGTAGGATTCTAATAATCTTGCGAGATGAAATTTATACATAAATAATTTAATAAGCCTAAACTGGAAAAATAGAGCAACTCAAAAAGTTGTAGGGGAATATAAAAAAAAGTGGATTTTTACGGATCAATCTTTTTATTTTAAGGATCACTTGAGGAAATATGAAATTTAATTGGATATTGTAAGTTTAATTATAAAATATTGAGGATTACTAACTGAATATAAGTGTTTTATAATGGCTGATTTGGATTTGTAATTCTTAAATGTATCTTTGACGCTCTATTTAACTAAACCAAAGTTTTATATATGAAGAAAACCACAAGTGTATCCCCGTTGTCATTGATAATATTCGTTTTTTGTTTTTGTCTATTTAATATTTTTTGCGTTAGATCACAAACAACCTCTACTGATTCTATTTGTAAAAAGAGATATGTTTCTGTTGAGGTACACAAAACATACGAAAGGGTTATAGCAAAAGGGTATGATTCAATTGAAATGTTTGAATACTTAGGGAATTATTATTATAAAATTAATGAGTTTGAAAAGTCGAAAAGATATTTAGACCTTTTATTTCAAAAATATAAAATATCTCAGATTTCTGCAAAAAGTATTGAAATATATAAAGATATAAATATTTTAGCTAAATCATAAAAATAGATAAAAACAATCGAGCTTTATGTGATAAGATTAATTATATAAAAAAAGCGGTTTCTGAAATATTTTAGAAAACCGCTTTTTTTATATTATATTTCATGAATTTAACGTTGAAGCTACAATACAAATTTATTCATAGAATTTACCTCAATAAAATTTTATTTTCCTTTCTTCTCACAATAAAATTATACCGTAGCGATGCTATGATAGCATTTACTTTTTAAAAAAATGAAAAATTTTAATGTCAAATACAGTAAATTCTAAGACTAAATGATACAAGAATATTAGTTTAATAATATAATCTATCTTTTTTTTAATGTTTGAATTTATTACTTTACTTCCAGTAAGTAAACCATATTTGTGGACATTTTAAAGTTTGCACCTAGCTTTTCACCTGTAAGATAGTTGGTTACCGATAGAGGTATTTTTCCATTGGCTAGAGTCAAAGCGATCACAGCTTCATTTTTACCATAATTAGCGATATTCAGAATTTGAGCACCATTATAATTTTTCAGTACTCTCCAGTCACATCCTTTTTGTTCTAAACCATTGGTTTCTATCACTGTTACTGAGGGTAATTTGTTTTTTTCTTTTAATAGACTAAATGCATTTGTCTTGATTTCGTTCAAGGATTTGGAAACGATAATTTTTCCTTTGCTTGCTACTAATTTTTTTGATAATGGTCTTCCATATTCGTCCGTTTTCAAACTATTTTCATCCATAATAATAACACCGCCTTGGTCAAGATATTTTTGCAAAGCGACAATATCCGATTCAAAAGCAAATGGTGTTTGTGAAACAACAATCGTTTCCCAAGTTTTGTTATCGTTGTTGGTAATGATTCCTTGAGTAGCAAATCCTATCGGAGTTCCTTCAAAGAATAGTTTTTGATAGGTTTTAAATACATCATCCATGTGGTGTTCTTTGTTGATAGAAGATGCTTTAGTATAAAAAACACGAATAGGTTTTTCTTGACGTTGAATGTTCATAATAATATCTGAAACCGAATTCAAATCGGCTATCGTTGTATGTACTTCATTCACCACTCGAGGTTGGTGATTGTTTGATCCTGCATACCCATTACTATCTTCACTTTTTTTGCTAGAGCCATCGTCTTTACGAGCCCAGTACCATGTTTGGATAGCAGTCAAACCGTGTACATAAGCTTGCCAGTAGTTGCAACGCACGTAATCTTTTGATTGATACAAGTCACGGTATTTACCAGTGGAAAGAAAATGTCCTTCGGTGTTGTACATTATTTTCTCTGGGCTAACTGATTTGTAAAAATCGTATGCCATACAAAGTTCTACCCAGTCAAAATTATAATTTTTCTCCCATTCTTTAGGTTTACCCCACATCCAAGCTCCGCCAGAACTAGCATCATTCCCTATGATGTCACTATTTCGTGTTAAAGCCTCCATGTCAATTCCATGGTCACGTTTATTGTCAGTCCATAAGTTAGGCATTATTTTTATATGTGTTTTAGCAGTGGTATCGTACTTTTTAATTTCACTTTTCATAAATGCAAACCAATCAGTAACACGATCCATATTATAACTTTCAAAATCAAACCATAAAGCCGTTCCTTGTTCCGAAGGTTCAATTTCTCTAGGTACATCCATTGTGTCAAAACTAGTAAAATTAGTTTTCCATAAACTGTTCAACTCTTTGATATTTCCGTGGCGTTTTTTTAGCCATTTTTTAAAGTTTTCCGCTGCTAATGAAGAGATAGGAGCTGAAGCCCAGGTTTTTTTTATCGTGTTCCAGTGAGGTTCATTACATAACATATAACCCAGTTGAGTATATTGTTTTCCAGCCATCAAAGGGACTGTAGCTGCAATCAAATCCGATTGAATTTTTCGTGTTATTGGGTGATTGATATCATACATAGTATATTTTATACCAGGACCTTCTACAATTTCTGGATATTCTTTCTTTGCCCAAGTAGGTATCGATGAATGATTAAAGAATACAAATCCCATAGAACCTGTTGGTTTAGACGTCAGTTCTTTTATTTTTTGAAGGTTTACGGTTCCTTTATTATCTGTAACATAAGTTGGGGTCAGGAAAAAACCATCTTGATTTCCGTGATAGTCAGTATATTTTTCATCACTAGGTTTCCAAGTCCAATCTGCTAAGAAAACAGCTTTGCCATTATATGTAATTTGGTCTCCCTCCACCTTGGTTTTGGTCCAGTCAACATTTGGTGTAGGCAGACGTTTGGTTTTACCATCCATCACCATTTTTAAATCAGTTAATGCATCGTCTAGCATTAGTGCCATCTCTTTGCGTTCAAATTCAGGCAACAATTTTGCGAATTTTTCAGCCTCACTTTTGTAGGTTGATACTAAGCTAAAATGATTTTGGTTGGCTTCAATGTTTTTTTCATCCCAATCTGCATAGCCCAAAAAGATTTCTGCAGTACGTACCGTGGTTTCTTCTTTGAGTGTACTTATTTTTTTGATTTGTGCTTTTTTTATTTCCGTTTTCAGAATGTCAATTTTTTTTTGTACTTCCTTTTCCGTCGTTTGAGCTGTAGCACAGGTTAGGAAAGCAAGATTACAAAGCACTACTTTTAAAAAGAAGTATGAAGTTGATGTTAATTTCATTTTTTTATTTTAATCAGTTTGGTTATTGGTAACAGATCCATGATTTAATTAAAACAAAATAAGTATTATTTTAGGACTTGGATGTCTTTTTCTAGTTATAAAATGTCGTTGTGAGTATATTTAATTTGATTGTTATAGCAGGAAACCCTGCATTTGGATGGATTAAAGAACCATTGTCTTGATATAACGGATATTATGACAATTTATCAAGGTTGTTTTTTTCTTAATTTTACAAAAAAAAGACAACAATTATAGTGTCTTTTTTAGGACTAGATATTGTTTTTTCTGTGCCTAAAATATTTTATTTAATAATTTTACTCAATCCAAATCGATTTGATATTGACAAATTCTCGAATTCCATAACCGGAAAGCTCTCTTCCAAAACCACTATTTTTAATGCCTCCAAAAGGCATTCTAGGATCAGAAACGACCAATTTATTAACAAAACTACTTCCTGATTCTATTTGTAATGCAATTTTTTCGCCCCTTTCTTTGTTGGATGTAATCACTCCTGAGCCCAATCCGAAAATAGAATCATTAGCTAATTCGATGGCGTGTTTTTCATCTTTCGCTTTAATTATTGATGCTACTGGACCAAAAAGCTCATTGTCAAAAGCTTCCATTCCAGGAGTCACGTCGGCTAGAATGGTGGCGGGATAATAAGCTCCTTTTCCTTTGGGAACAACACCGCCTAATACCAATCTTGCACCTTGTGAAATAGATTTTTCAACTTGTAGGTGTAAATTGTCTCGTAAATTAACTCTAGCCAAAGGACCATAATAAGATGTTTCGTCTGTGGGAAGCCCCATTTTGGCTGCTTTCATTTTTATAGTATATAATTTTAAAAAGGCATCATATATAGATTCTATAACTATAAAACGTTTGGCCGCAATACATGTTTGTCCATTATTCTGTAATCTACCAAAAGTGGCTAAATCAGTAGCTGTTTCTAAATTAGCATCTTCTAAAATAATATAAGCATCACTACCGCCTAGTTCTAAAACTGTTTTTTTTAAATTTTGTCCTGCAATAGCCGCTACGGAACGTCCAGCAGATTCACTTCCAGTGAGGGTTACTGCCATGATAGTTTTGTGTTCTATAATCTCTTTTATGGATTCAGCCTCAATATTAAAATTGGTAAAAATATCTTTTGGAAATCCTGCATTTATAAAAGCTTCTTCAATAGCATAAGCACATCCTTGAACATTTGAAGCATGTTTTAAAACACCTACATTGCCAGCCATAATAGCAGGCGCTGCAAACCGGATAACTTGATAGAACGGAAAATTCCAAGGCATAATAGCTAAAATAGCGCCAAGAGGTTGAAAAGTAACATAACTTTTAATCGCTTCTGTTTCTATGGTTTCCTTTTTCAATAATGTCATGGCATGATCTGCATAATAACGACAAACCAAAGCGCATTTCTCGACCTCCTTGCGAGATTGACCAATAGTTTTACCCATTTCGGCAGTGGCTAGTTGTGCAAATTTTTCTTTTTCGTCATCCAATATATCAGCTAATTTATTCATCAGAACGGATCGTTCTTCAAAAGTCGTTTTTTTCCAAGAATCAAAGGTTTTTTTTATTTTAACTAATTTTACTTTTGCATCAACAATAGATAGGCGTGGATACGTTCCTATGGTTTCTCCAGTTGCAGGATTGATACTTACGGGATTTTTCATTTTACTTTTTATTTATAAACAGTAATTTATGATTCTGTTTCTTTAAACCTATATTATTTATTAAATTTCATTTTTGAATTCTAACACCATTCAAAATGGCCAACAATCCTAAGCTAACATCTGTAAAAATCGTTTTTACATAGTGCTAAGCCTCGAGATATAAGGATTAGAATGATTCTTTTAACGACAAAAGCCATTGTAATTTTGTTTAGGTGTGTTTATTCTTTATACATCGACCTCTTGGTTCATCACCTTTATAAAGCACAGTTTCTGAATGTAAGAACGCAGCTGCTTCTGCTGAATCTTTTACTTTAATAGCAGAGCGCGTTAACATTTCGGATTCAAAAGGCGTTAATACAGTTTCTCTAATTCCTACTTCTCTCCATTGGGAAAAAGGCCTGCATCCTTTTGTGATTTCTCGAGCTAGTGTAAGTGCATCTAGCAATGCTTGATTGGCTCCTTGTCCTTTGAAAGGACTCATGGGATGTGCTGCATCACCTATCAATGTTATATGTTTGCCGTTCTCTAATATTTCTGATGAGAGTACTTCTCGGTCATAAACGGGATACCCTGAAATTTGAGACACCTCAGTCGCCAACATAATTTGAGGAATAGGATCGTGCCACTGTGTTCTACGAAAAGCTTCTTCCTTGAGTGCTTGAGAACCTTGGGTGCTTAATAATTGGGCCTTCTTTTCGGACATTGGAAAACTTAATTGCCACATCACCGAGTCTGTAGTAAAAGGCATCATGTAAATTCGCTCGTTACCATTTGCCGTTTGAAATACCGTAGCCGAGTCTAGTAAAGGATTATCAATTCCTTTGAGTGCCTTCAAAGGACAAATACCCAAAATCACAATACAACCTAAGTAGCGTAATGGAGTTACCTCTTCGCCAATTAACAACCTACGAACTGAACTACGGATGCCATCGGCTCCAACGATAAGGTCTGCTTTTGTTTGCTGAATCTCGCCATCTACTTCAAAACGTAAAACAACGCCATCATTCTCTGATTCTTTAAAATCTATTAACTGATGTCCCCATTTTATCATATGTTGTCCACCTAGTTGTTCTAGTAATGCTAATCGCAAAGACTGTCTTGCAATATGCACATTGGTACGTTTCGAGAATGTTTTTACATCGGTTTCCATCCATTTTCTAACACCCCATTCACCAATTATTTTTCCGTCCGTAGTGTGAACGACATGTCTTGTTGAAATCACTCCTTCTTTCAAAGAAAAAATTCCCAATCCCTCTATCGCTTTACTGGCTTGTTGCAAAGTGAGTCCATAGCCTTGAGAGCGAGCGTCGAAGTTATTATCACGTTCATACAGCGTAAATGGAATACCTCGATGCAAGCAAGCCACAGCTAAAGCTACACCACCAATACCTCCACCAATTATTGCCACATGAGGATAGCTTTCTAGATCAGCAACTGGCGGATGGAATGCAGGAATCAAACCAGATCCAGTACAGTTCACACAAGTGTGCAAATGTCCCTTTGGAGGAACTGGAGGCGTTCCTAATTCTTTTGATTTTTGAAATTGATCCACTGCGATCTGGTAGCGAATACGTGCCTTCTTAGTGAGTCCTCGACTTTTTTTCCCACGTCCCTGACATTCGGGACAAATAGTCCAGTGTGCTGCCGAATTTTTCCTCTTTTTCACTTCCTCTTGATTTAATTAGGATCTTCAAGTAACAGTACAAAGATAGAATTTTAAAATATCTTGTCTTGTTTTATAATTATTACATAAAAGGGTTAGGACAGAAGTAGGTATTTATAGTGTTTTAGGAGCAGTATCTGTTAAGAAGTTTGTATATGTTTTAACGATTAAGATAACAGATATGATTAAAATTAATAAAATATTGGCATTTAAAAAAAAGATATTTTTTAACTTTATATAGATGGTTATTGTAGTAATAGCAAGCCTTTAACGCTTTTTTAATTGTTTCAATTATTGAGTGAGTATTAATTAAATTTTTAGTATTATGACAGATAATTTTATTAACATAGAAAAAGAAAAAATAGCTCCACTGCTGTTTCCCAAAACAGATGTTTTGGATGACGATAATGAAATAAAAATGCGAACAAGCGAAATAAATCGTGCTTTAGCACTGGGGAATTTAGAGCATTCAAAAATTAAGATTTTCTTTGAAGACAACGAGTCTAAAAAGATAGTAAATACAACTGTTTGGGGAGTTACAGATAAAAATATTATTTTAAAACAAGGAGTGATAATCCCAATTCATAGAATTCATAAGTTATTTTAGGGCTTTAACAATTTTTACAATTTTCAAAGTAACTGAATTCTTAAATTGTTTTTTTTGAATTAGTTATAAAAAACGGCGCAAGAAACTAGTTTTGAGTTTGCGCCGTTTTTTTATTTATTTCATTATGTGTTTTCTGCCGTAATATGTTAAATAATTATAGATAGCTATTGATACCATTCATTTTAAAATATGTTCACCTCTTCTGTGAGTTTTTATTTTTAAAATAATCTTATTCATAAATAAGTGTTTTGAAAAGGTATTAGGGGTATATCAGAAAAAGTTTTATACTGCAGACTATTATTTGTTAGAAAAAAAGAGGAAATCCAAATTATCTTTGTTTTTCCTCTTTTGTTGTAATAAAGTAATACTATTATTGAACGATTAATTTTTGAGATTTTGTGGTCACACTATTCGCATTGGTTAGTGTCATGAAATAAATTCCTTTGGCTAAATCTGAAACGCTAAAGGTCTGAGACTCGGATGTTTTTTCAACCTTTTTTACGATAGTACCTAAGCTGTTGTAAATTTTTATTTTACCGTTATCAGGAGATACAATGGTTAGGTTCTCTTTAGTAGGGTTTGGGAATATTTGGAACGAATGCTCCGTTACTTTTGGTATATCTAAAACTTTAGAATTATCAAACTTAAAAGAAATATCATCTACATATAGCAAGATATTTGACCCAGTAACATCTCCTGATTGCAATTGTACTGCAATTCGGTCTCCGTTAGTTAAACTCAAATTGGAAGCTGATGCTCTAGAGAATGTTTTTGATACTTCAACCCATTTTCCTTTTTCAACTCCTGAAATGTTGAGGTCAATATTTGCAAATGGATTGTTTAAAATGACTCTTATTTTATTAACTGTTATTGAAGGATCAATCCAAACTTTCATTTTTATCTCATTGCTACCAGTGGGAAGATTAATGGCACCATAAGGAGAATACATGGTGTAATTCCCGCTTAAAGTCCCTGTATTCTTAAATCTTAAACTTAAATCGCCTGTGGCGGCTTTATCATTTTTCATTCTCCAGTTGACTGTTCCTGCACTATACCAATTAGAGCTTCGGCCTTGAAAATTAAATGGGCCTTCAAAACCTAATGCGTCAAAATTAGGAGGTGTAATTTCTTTTTGCCAAATACGAACATAATCAATTTTAAATTCAGCAGGAGTATTTAAATCTGCCATAGCAGGCAAGCCGTACCAAGAAAAAACTTCTGTATCGAGCCAAACTTCTTGTGGGTAAAACAAGCGCCATTGATCAGCAGTTTCTAATTCTTGTCTTGTAGCTTGTCTAATTAAAGTACCGTTAAAATAGATTTTTACATAATCTTTGTCCCATTCAAAACCATAAACGAAATAGTCGCTAGCCACACGTTCCGCTAATACGGTTTCTTTTTTCCAGTTTGAGGTACTCGTCGTTTCTGGATCCCAATTGATAATATTGGTTCTGTATTTTTTTTCTAGGTCTGCATTTTGATTTTTTGGGTTTCCTATGGGGCGTTTTCCATAATTTTCGACCATATCAATTTCAGAATGATATCCTGTAGTCCAAAAAGCACCTGTTACAGGAGCATCAGCTAGTTTGCATCGCACTTCCATATAGCCATATTTAAAAAAGCGTTCGCTCAAAATACAAGCCTGTGTAATAGGCATGCTCTTGTCAGCTGCAGTTGCAGTACCACCATAGAAAGTACCATCTTGTTTTTCATTTAGAAAAGTAAAGCTTGGTTCCCATTTTGTCGAAAGAATCAAATCTCCATTTTCTACTCTTACATTATTGGGAGCAAATTGTCCGGGTGCTCTTCCTTTCCATTTGCTTCTATAATCACCGTCTTCACCTAGTATCCACCATTTGGTTTTGTCTAAGGTGGTGCCGTTAAATTCATCACTTAGGTAATTATTTGCAATCCAGCCACCAGCATTTGTGGGATCAGAAACAGGATAATCTTGTGCTTGTACTAAAATTAGATTACAAGTTAATAAAACAATGAGTAAGGATGATTTAAAAATAAGTCTTTTCATTTTTGTTTGGTGATAGATTGGTTGATTATGTACAATTACCTATTTAGAGGAAAAAATCTAACAAGTAAATGTAATAGTATTTATAGTTTAGATGTAACTAGATATTAGCCACTAATAAGCAAATTTTACCTTTATTGATTTCATCAAGATGATAAAAAAGGTTTTGTGATGTCAAAAAATACAAGTTTGATATAAATGATTTTAAGCGAGGTTAATATAAAATTTAGATTTTGATAAAATAAGATAGGAGTAACAAACCAACTATAGCCTCAATTTAATTTGATGATTTTTTCATTATTATTTACTCATAGTTGGAATGAAAGTGTGTAATATTGTTTAACGTTTGTGTATTTTTTAGCGATATGACCAGATTGCCTGCTTTAAGGTATTTGCGTAAAGCAAGCAAATGAGGTTAAATAGTTAGTCCTAATTTGCAGATTTTCGTAATAACTTACTTATTATTAATGGCGAATAATACCGTTTAAAGCGATTTATTTATAATCAAAATTAATTTGAAAATCATCAAATATAAGCTTTATGAAAACTCATGCATATGCCTTATATGATTAAGTCGTTTCTTATTTTTTTAAAGGAATTTTTATAATAAAAATGCCCTCAAACTTTAGTATAGCTTGAGGGCATTTTAAAATATAGGAATCAATTTAATCTCTATTTTTTTCTTCGTTATTCAATTTGTCATCGAAGTCAGGTTCTTCACCTTTGAATTTTTGTGTGTCAACATCATAATTTTCATCGTTTGTCAAAACTTCTTGATGATCTTTGTATTGATGTTTACGCATGTCACTTCTATGATCTGAACCTTTCTTATTGGGTGTGTTCGAATTTTGATTGTTTGTGCTCATAACTTTAATTTTTTAAGTTTAGTTAAAATTAAAAATTTAATCGCTGTTTTAAGTTATACAATTATCAAAGATTCTTATACAATTTCTTATACAATTTGAATTTTTCATTGTTGCGAAATGGAACACAGATAACACAGATGAAACGGATTATCACAGATTTTTAAAGTCTCAGTAACCCCAATCTTGTCTTCCCGACAAAAGAATAGATCTTCGTAAGTAACTCTATAAAGCGTTTATTTATTCTATTTGCTCAATGTTGCGTGCACAGAATGCAATTCTGCGCTATCGTTTGTGCATATCCGAGCGATCGGGCTTGCAGCTAACGGTCTCGCGCCTTGCGCCGTTTGCGACTTACGAAGACGAGTATTTTCGGCTGAACGAAAATAC
>NZ_JBAWDL010000108.1:0-1737 GCF_049590715.1 Flavobacterium sp. | reverse complement strand
TTCACGAATTTTATCTTTCTCTCCAAAACCAATCGTTTTCGCTGCTTCTACAGATCCTCCGACTACTTTACCTACTAGGGTTACACGGGAGTTGTCAATAAAAGTAACTACATCGTCACGGTTTTCGACAAATTCTTGCTCACCTGTAGCGGGGTAATTTCCTTCATGGATAAGCGTGTGCCCATTTTTGGCTACTTTAATAATGTGCTTACCAATAGGAACCGAAATACTAAATTTCCCTTCAGCATTTGTCTCAACTGGCATGTTTTTGCTGTCTAAAACAATTTGTCCGTCAATATAAATATTAGCTCCTTTAAGGCCTATTTTTGGATATAATTTTATTTTTCTTTCCGTTTCAGTCCCAATTATACTTTCTTCATACCAAAACTCTCCTTTTTCATAAGTCTTATCTCCAACAATATAGCTGTTATAGCCTTCTAATGGAGCAGTCCCTAGTGAAACAGCTGGAGAACTCGCATCATTTATATCATTAAAGACACCACGAGTATCATACCGTACCACACCGTTAAAATTGAAAGAAGATATATCTACAAAGTCTATTTTATTGACTACTTCAGATCCTTTTCCTAAATACACGCTTTGTTGATTAGGATCAAACAAATGCTGTCCATACAAAGGGGTAATGCGAAAACTTTCTCCAGTTCCTGAATACGGAATAGCCGAAATGGTATAATAACCCTGCGCATCAGTAACCCCTAGAATTCCGAATTGTTGCGAAGAAGGTACTGCAGTTACGCCACTTTCCCATTGTATTGCTGTATTAAGATTGGTATCATTTTTATGATAGGAAGATCCTGTACGTGATAAATCATACAAATAATTCCCAGCTCCTTCGTCCATACGATAGTAAGCCATTAAGTTTTTATGATTACCGTCAATATAGCGCAAATAATCTTTTCGAATCGTAGCATCGGCTATACTAGCATTCCACAAACGAAATTCATCGATATAAAACGGATCGGTGCTACCACCAATTTCCAGTGCGTTAATACTCGTTGTTAAGGCAATACTTCCGGTTGGGAGACTTGCTGTAAAATAGCTTGCATCATTTTTATATTGTTTCGTTACCTCGTCAATATAGGTAGCTGTAATGGCTCGTCCGTTGATATATAATGTTGGCGTACTGTTATTTTGCATACCAATAGTAAAGTGTGTGTATTGGCTAGTGATTGCCGCAATATCATAAAATGTCTCGATACCTTTGTCATTCACCTCTCCAGTTGGAAAATGATTTTCTATTACAAATGTTTGTCCCGCGATGTCAACTGTTAATCTATTGTTTTCAGTATTTACATTAATCGTTTTTGCACCACCCACATTATCTTTGATGGTAAAAAGTGTGATGTTTTGTCCATTGGCATTTGTTGGTTTTACCCAAGCTTGCAGCATTAGCGTCTCTTTGATTGGTGAGCTAATCGGGTCAAAAAACGATTGCAATTGCTTCCCATTACTCAGTAAAACCGAAGATCCCAAACTGACCACTGCTCCCTCAGGATTCGCGTTTACTTTTACATTGGCCACAGGCCCACCCCCTTTGTAGGTAACTCGACCAGAAACAATGGCGGTAGGGTTACGATACCCAATACCTGTAATGGTGTTTCCTAAATTAACTTCTACATCTTTAGTTACCACACCAATGGCAACCAATTTATATTCGTACAATTGCGCTCCATTAACCAAAAGGTCTTCATAACTAGTGGCTGTGGACGATAAATT
>NZ_JBAWDL010000107.1:0-15482 GCF_049590715.1 Flavobacterium sp. | reverse complement strand
TACCTAAATAATTTAGCCTAGAATATTTATGTATAAAAACATACTGGTTAGTATGTTTTTATTATATTTACATCGTAAAAAAATTGCGATGTATCAAACACTTCTATTTTTCCATTCAACAATACGTTGGTTTCTTTTGGCAAGTTTATTATATGCTATATATCGAGCATACAAAGGGTATACTCTAAATGTTGAATTTTCCAAAACTGACAATCTTGTTAGACATTGGACTGCAACAATTGCACACACACAACTTGTATTAGGAATTATACTTTACACTCAAAGTCCGATCATAAAATATTTTTGGCACAACTTCTACAAAGCTATTCACAATTTAGACAGTGCTTTCTTTGGCTTACTTCACATTATTTTAATGCTAACAGCAATAATTTTAATTACAGTTGGCTCTGCATTATCAAAAAGAAAAACAACCGATAAAGAAAAATTTAAAACAATGTTGATTTGGTTTTTAGTTACCCTTCTCATTATTTTCATAGCCATTCCTTGGCCCTTTTCACCATTAGCAAACAGACCTTATTTTAGATAAAATGATACATTTATTCAAAACAAAAATCGGAAGATTACGCATTATTGGATTTCTTGAAGGTATTTCATTATTAACACTCGTTTTTGTTGCTGTACCTATGAAATATTACTTTGATAATCCTAGCGTAACAAAAATAGTAGGCCCTATACATGGAGCAATATTTTTACTATTTATTTTTAACACACTAAGTGTAGGAGTCGAACAAAATTGGAAATTTAAAACGACAACTTGGAAAATTATAATAGCTTGTTTTATTCCATTCGGGACATTTTATATTGATAATAAAATAATAAGCAAGCTAGATATCAAGGAAAGCATAGAATTATAACAAATACATAAGAACGATAAGCATTTGATTGATTATGTGATTGCTATGTATGAGGCATGAAGGAATTTATCTCAAATAAAATGACACAATTTAAACAAATATAGTAGTCAGAGATAATGCATAAAAGGAATAGCGACTTAAGTACATTCTCAAACCGAATTTCTGTTTAATTAAGTATATTGTAATCTAAAAGAAGTTATGCAAAACAAAATGAACAACCTTTTAAAACTCGAAGAATTAGGACAGTTTCTGCTTTCAATAATCTTATTTAGTCAATTAGACTATGTTTGGTGGGTTTTCCCAGCCTGTATTCTGTTACCAGATTTTTCAATGATAGGTTATTTGGCTAACCCAAAAAAAGGTGCTTGGCTCTATAATTTTTTTCATCATAAATTAGTCGCTATTGCTTTTTTTAGTATAGGTTTTTGGTTGGATAGTTCAATAATCACTTTAATAGGGGCGATTTTATTTGGGCATTCTGCAATGGACAGATTTTTTGGTTACGGACTGAAATTCAAAGATGATTTTAAAAACACTCATTTGGGTTGGATTGGAAAAAATAATTAAAACACTGAAAGAGAGTAAGTAGGAATGAATTAAATCCACTAAAAATATATCTTCGAGATTATTAACGCTGATGTGAATACTATTTTTGATTTCAGTAATTTTACAATATGAATAAAAGTCAAACATTAGAAGATTTCTATAATTTTGGAAATAGTTGCTTACCTTCTGATCTTAAAAAAGGAATAGGTCATTTTAATATTTTTAACCTTCAAGATTTTATTGGAGAAAATACTAAACCAATAGCATTTAACCGACGACTATATTTTAAAATAACTTTAATATTTGGAAAAAGCCGATTGTATTATGCAGACAAGGTTATCGATATAGAAGAACAAGCTCTAGTATTTTCAAACCCACAAATCCCCTATAGTTGGGAGTCAATAGACGATACACAATTAGGTTTCTTCTGTGTATTTACTGAAAGTTTTTTTCAACAATTTGGTAGTCTAAGTGAATATCCTGTTTTTCAACCCAATGGCAATCCTGTATATAATTTAAGTAAAGAACAGGCAGAGCATTTTCAAGAAATATTTCAAAAAATGTTTACCGAAATCAATTCTGACTATGTTTATAAATATGATGTACTAAAAAATATTGTGTTCGAAGTACTACATACAGCAATGAAATTACATCCTATTAATTTTATTACAAATCATCAATCTTCAAACGGACCTGAAAGGGTATCTTCATTATTTATGGAATTATTGGAAAGACAATTTCCTATAGAAAATGTAAACCAGCAAATTGAACTTCGTTCTGCCTCTGAATATGCAAATCGATTAAATATCCACATCAACCATTTGAACAGGGTACTAAAAGAAACAACGCAACAAACAACTAGCGATATTATTGCAAGTAGGAATTTAAAGGAAGCCAAAATCCTTTTAATACATACCAACTGGAATATATCGCAAATTGGGTATTGCCTGGGATTTGAAGAGACAGCTAATTTTTCAAACTTCTTTAAAAAACACATGGATGTATCTCCTGCAAATTTTAGAAAACAAATGATTGTTTGATTTTAATAAAAACCTGTTTGAAGTTCATAATATACTCTTGCTATTGAAATTTACCTTTGTATTATTCAATAACTGAAAAGAAAGTAAATTATGAAAAATGATAAAACAGCATTAATAACTGGTGCAAACAAAGGAATTGGGTTTGAAACTGCCAAACAGCTGGCAGCACTTGGCTACAATGTATTTTTGGGAAGCCGAAACAAAGCGAATGGTTTAAAAGCTATTGAAGAATTAAATAAATTAGGTTTTACTAATGTTCAAGCTTTAGAAATTGATGTCACAAATAAAGAATCAATTCAAAATGCAAAAGAAGAACTAAAAACTAAAATTTCTCATCTTGATGTTTTGATTAATAATGCTGGCATTGCAGGCATCATTTCTAATTTACCTTCAGTAGACTCGATCGATAATATCCGAAATGTTCTTGAAACCAACTTTTTGGGAGCTGTGCAAGTAACACAACATTTTCTTGAGCTTTTAGGTAAATCAAATGCACCACGAATAGTGAATGTTTCAAGTGAATTAGGCTCACTAACATTACAAAGTAATCCTGAATGGGAATTTTATCCCTATAAAGTATTTGCATATAACACTTCAAAAACAGCCTTAAATTCAGCAACTGTTATGTTTGCTCACGAATTTAAAGACACTGCCCTCAAAATAAATAGTGTGGCTCCAGGATATACAGCAACTGATTTGACCAATTTTGGAGGAGAAAGAACTCCTGATATGGGAGCTAAAGTTATTGTAAAGTACGCTACACTAGACATAAACGGACCAACAGGGAAATTTTTTAATGAAAATGGAGAAGTTGCTTGGTAAACATTAGATAAACCAATTTACCCTAATTTTTCATTGTTAGTATATGCTTTAGTATATAATCTAAAGTAAAAAGCAAGACACTATTCAATTCTAATTTATGATGCTTACCAATAATTAATATAAAACATTTGCATATTGTAGTCGTGAATACTATATTTGCAACAACAAAATAAAAATCATCAACATGAAACAATTAACATTCGCATCACTGCAAGTAAACGACTTAGAAGCATCAAAAGAATTCTACGAAAAAAAATTAGGTTTTGAAATTGACAACAGTAATCCTCAAGCCTGTATTTTTAAGTACAATGAAGGACAAGCAAGTTTTGCAATTCGTACGCCACTTGAACCAATAGAAGGAAAAGAATTAGGAATTGGCGTTGCACTTTGGTTTGCAGTAGAAGAAAATGTAGACGACCTGAAAGAAACATTAATTAGTAATGGAATAACAACTGCGGGACCTATTATTGAAACGCCTTTTGGTAGGGCATTTCATGTAAAAGATTTAGATGGTTATAAACTTACTTTTTTAAACACAAAAGAATAAAGAATATGAAGCACAAAATATTAGTTACAGGAGCCAGCGGTGGTTTAGGAAGCCTAGTTATCAATCTTCTAACAAAAAAAACAGAGATTGAAAATTTAGCGGTTTTGGTTCGAGACGAAACAAAGGAATTAGCAAAACGGTATAAAAGTGATGGTATAGAAGTAAAAACTGGAGATTACGCTAATAAAAAAAGTTTAATTAAAGCCTTTTATGGCATTGACATACTCTACTTCGTTTCGGCAGGAGACGACCATCAACGTGTACAGCTTCATGAGAATGTGGTTAATGCTGCAAAAGAAGTAGGTATTAAACATATTATTTATACAAGTGGCGTATGGAAAGACGAAACAATTTCTTCCTCTATAGCTCCGCTTGTAGCTTCTCATAAACAAACTGAAAATTTTATAAAATCTTCAGGAATTACTTATACAATAGTGAAGCATAATTTATACGCCGAAGTAATTGAAATGTTGATTGGAAATAAGAGTCAACTATTAAAAACCAAAACCATTTATTTACCTACAGCAAGTGGGTTAAGTTCTTTTGTTCCTAAAAAAGACCTAGCTGAAGCAGAAGTTACCATACTTTTGAATCCTACAACTTATGCGAATAAGACATTGGAATTTAATGGGAGTGAGCCTATTTCATTTTCAGAAATTGCAAACAAAATCTCCGCGATAGTAAACGAACCTATCCATTATTTTTCTCCAGATGTAACTGAATTTAAAGCTGAAATGAATAAATTTGGTTTGCCAAATCATGTTATCGAAATACTATCTACTTTTAGTTTAGCTATTGCCAAAGGAGAATTTGACCAACAATCATTTGATTTAGAAAAAGTATTAGGAAGAAAGACAACGCCTCTATCTAAATTCTTAGAGGAAACCTATAAATAATAGGTGAGAATGAATTTTCAAAATTATATCAGCTAAAAGAAATGAAAACTAATTATTGGATAATAGTAGCTTCAAAAGATCATGTTAAGGATGCCGTTTTGCAAGGAATTGCACAGACGTGTCACGGTAAAGCTGCACCATTAAAAAGAATGCGAAAAGACGATTACATAATCTACTATTCAGGCAAACAAACTATAAGTAAACCCGAAAAATGCCATGAATTTACAGCATTAGGAAAAGTTGTGGATGATGAAATATATCAGCATCACGTTTCGGACGACTTTTGCCCTTCAAGGCGGAATATTGATTTTTTGGAATGTGAAGATTTATCAATTTTACCGTTGATAAACGATTTACAATTTATCCAGAATAAAAAAAATGGGGTTACCCTTTCCGTTTTGGAATTCTTGAAATAAGTAAACATGATTTTGATTTAATTTCGTCACAAATGCTAAAATACCACTATGTCTAAAGAAATCGAATTTCAATTTAAAAGTCCCAATGATAGCCCTGGTTATTTGCTTGGACAACTAACTATGTTATGGCAACGCAAGCTAAAAACCGTTTTAGATCCTTTAGACCTGACACAGACGCAGTTTGTATTATTAGCTGCCTTGGGCTGGCTATCAAAAAAGAATAATACTGTTACCCAAGTTGACATTGCCAACCAAAGTAATGCTGACAGAATGATGGTTTCTAAAGTTTTGAGAACTTTGGAAAAAAAGAATTTTATCAGTAGACAAGAACATCAAACTGACACAAGAGCTAAGGTGATTAAATTAACGAATGCTGGCGCAAATGTTTTGCAAACTGCATTAACAGTCGTTGAAAATGCTGATAAGGATTTCTTTTCGGTTTTAGGAAATAATTTATCCTTATTTAATCAGAATATGTTTAATGTGATTGAACAGAATAAAGAAAATTAAAAGTATTAGCATGGTAAATGTGTAAATAATTAGAATGATTACAACATAGTAAGATTTGACTAAAATCTACGGTTAAATACTGGAGATTAACTTTACATAAATTAAAAACTACTTTTATACATTCAGCACAAATCTTTTGAAAGAAACAATCAACAATACATGAAAATAGTAAATAGCACCGAAAATGACATTACTGAAATTTTCAGACTTTATAGATTAGCCACCGAGTTGCAGAAAGAAAAATTCCCAGAAAACCAATGGCCGGAATTTGATAAAACACTAATAATTGAGGAAGTTGTTGATAACAGACAATTCAAATTAATGATTGGTAACGAAATTGCCTGTGTTTGGGCAATTACCTACAGCGATCCAGAAATTTGGAAGGAAGATGATGGCATTTCGTCCATTTATATTCATAGAATAGCAACAAACCCTAGCTTCAGAGGCAACAATTATGTAAAGATAATTGTTGAATGGGCAAAAATGTTTGCACAGGATAAAAAATATATCCGAATGGACACTTGTGGTGAAAATCAACGATTAATTCAGCATTACCAAAACTGTGGTTTTGATTTTTTGGGTATTAAAAAACTTGAGAAAACGTTAAATTTGCCTTCACATTATCAAAATACAAATGTTTGTTATTTTGAAATAAAATTATGAGTACAAGATGTATGAAATTTTAACAAGAGAATTAATTTCGATAGAAAATGGATTATTCCGAAACAAATAGGCTCTCTCGCTTAACTGCTATTTTAATTCACTTTCAGACAAAAAAAATCATTACTGCATTTGAACTTTCAGAAAAATTTCAAGTTAGCAAAAGAACGATTTACCGCGATATAAAATCATTAGAACAAGCAGGTGTTCCCATTATAACCGAGGAAGGAAAAGGATATACTTTAATGGACGGATACAAGATTCCGCCTATTATGTTTACTGAAAACCAAGCAAATGCTTTAATTCTAGCAGAGCAATTGGTATTAAAAAATAAAGATTCATCATTTATAAAAAATTATTCCGAAGCGATAGAAAAAATTAAAGCAGTATTAAAAGAACGTGATAAGGATAAGGCCAATTTACTTTCAGAAAGAACACGTTATGAGCAAAATATAAACAGAGAACGAAACAGTAGCAATTTATCAGATTTACAATTTGCACTGACCAATTATTTGACCGTAAAAATTGATTATACCAACGAATCGAACAAAACAAGCACTAGAATAATAGAACCTTTTGCATTGTTAAGTACCGAAAATTGGTTACTTGTGGCAAAATGCCGATTACGAAAAGAATTTAGATATTTTAGATTGGATAGAATCAATACGATGGAAATGATGTCTGAAAATTTCTTACCACACCAAATGACCTTACAAGATTTTTTTGACAAGTATCATTAAATTATTTTAAACCCTTGCCATAAGGTTGTCACTACTCTAGTATAGTTTTGTCTAAACTTTTAAAAACAACAAAAAATGACAAAATTATTGACTTCAATTAATTGGCTTGCTGTACTCTCTGCTTTTATTCCGTACTTCATGCTTGGCGCACTTTGGTTCACTTTACTTTTCAAAAAACAATATGCAATTTCATTAGGCAAAGAGAATAGTATGCCCGAAAAACCGGCTCCAATATTTATTATTGGTCCAGCAATTTGCTCGCTAATTATCACCATTACCACAGCAATTTTAATTTATGCTTTGAATATTGATAGCTATCAATCAGCTATTGAATTTGCATTCATTATAGGTATTGGTTACTTAGTGGCAAATACTATGAATATTGCCATTAATCCTAATATCCCAAAGCCAATACTATATGGCATAATAAGCGGTGCTTATCACTTGGTTGGGATAATAATGGTATGCATTATTATTTTTGCAATGAAATAGTAAATTGGGTCTTTTTAAGATTTAAAACTGACGAATTATGATTATATTACCAACTGAATAAAAAAGGTCTGAAGTCTACAGTAATTCAGACCTTTTTTTATGAATTAATAATTGTCCGTTAATGTTTTCATAAAAGCAATCAGATCTTTTATTTCTTGGTCTGACAAGTTTAATTTGTCAAAAGGTAAAGTTTGGTGTGGTAGATCAAAACCTAAACCTGCTCCTCCCCCTTTGTTGTAAAAATCCATTACTTCCTCTAAATTATTGTAAACTCCATTATGCATGTATGGAGCGGTCAAAGCTACGTTTCTAAGAGTAGGTGTTTTGAACATACCTTTGTGAAGATCTTCTTTAAAAACAATATAAAATCCTAAATCGTTATCTAACTTTTTATTATCCGATTTACTAGGTACACCTATAACTTCTTTTTCTGACTCGTTGAAAAATGGTGGCACAGTACCGTTTGTAAGAGGAATAAAATGACAGGTAGCACATAAAGCTTTGCCAGCAAAAAGATTAAAACCATTTTTTTCTGATGTGGTTATTGTATTTTCTTCTCCTCGAATGTTTTTATCAAATTTAGAATTGAAACTATTTAAAGTTGAAACATAAGATGATAGAGCTTTTACTAGTTCAATATTCGATTCTGGAATTTTTCCAAAAGCATCTGTAAACATTTTTTTATAGGTTTTATCTTTTAGTATTTTACTTGAAAACTGATGAGTACCCGCATTCATTTCTCTATCACTTAATAAAACACTACTGATTTGGTCTTCTAAAAATTCGGATCTACCATCCCAGAAAAAAGCACGTTGAAAAATAGAATTAACTAAGGTAGGAGCATTTCGGTCAAGAGGTTTTCCTGTATTGTCTAACGATTTAGAAAAGCCATCAGTAAAGGCTTTCTTAGGATCATGACAACTTACGCAAGACATTTTACCATTTTCAGATAAAGTTTGATCTGAAAAAAGCTTTTCACCAAGTGCAATTAGTTCTTTAGAAGGGTTTTGATTACTATACGAAATAAAATAATTAACATTGAAGGCATCATTTTCAAAAAAAGTAGGTGCATCGTAATTAAAGGGAGAAAATAATTTCCCATCCCATAAATCACTTTCTTTTCTCATCGTAACCCAGTTTCTCATAATAGGATTTAAATAATCTCTAATATAAGTGTATCGGTCAAAGGAATTAACATCCTTTTTATTATTGATAAATTCTATCGCCTTATATAGATTTTGTAAAAACTCTTTATCTAATTTGCCATTTTTGCTTCTAATGATAGTTTGAATACTATTTTTATAAACATATTCAATACCCTTTAAAGAGGTTGCCACTTCGTCTATACTTAATTGACTAATAGGGGTATCAAAACCAGACATTGAAAGGCTAACTAATCTAAAAAGTTGTTCATGAAAAGCTACAAAAAAACGTTGAGAATTGAGCTTATAATATCCCATATCCCCTTTTAGTCTATTTAAAATTCCAATGTTAATTTTTATATTTTTAGACAATTCTGTGACACTACAATCCTCCTCATAAATCAACTCTTCCAATCTTTGAAAGCCAATAGACTCTAAAATCTTCCCACTATCTTCTTTGTAAATAGGCAATGCAGGACCATTGATTCGTTTACCAGCCTCTGGATTTAAGTAAGCAGCATAAGCTTCAGTATTTTTATACGAAATGCGTAGTCTTCTAAAAAGTTCTTTGTTTTGTTGACTATGGATTTTAACGGTATCCAAACGTTGCAAAAGAGCTATAGTTTGATCCATATTGTCTTTGTAATATTTTTCAACAATAGCCCAATCAACAATATCTTCCATTTCTTCCGTTGATATATCTTTATTGAAATTACAAGAGATAAAAGGTGTAACAAAGCAAAGGAATAAGAGTATTTTGTAATACATAACGTTTTATAATAAATTAGAGTTCACTAATTTTAATTAATGAACTCTAATAGATAAGTATTTATTTTTTAACACAATAGGTAAAACTACCTTGGTACATTTCTTAAAATTACTATTTGTGAAGCACGGTCATTTTCTTTTATTGGGTGAATATGTCCATCTAGTCCTTTAAACTTATCACTCTGCCAGTATTTGGCCTGAACTGCTAATAAGAAAGTACCTGGTACACCAACTTTATCCGAAATATCAACCATCGAACCAAATTCTCCACTATCGTCTATTGTTGTACTATTGCTTGCTAAATTATGATCAATTTTAAGATCCAAAAACTTCTTAATATTGTTACCATTTAAATCTGATTGATAAATATAAGCAGCATGACCTTTTGCAAATGAATTTGGATCTTCTTGGATGTATACGAAATTTTCAGTAACACATATACCGTCAGGGCTTTGCAATGAAGCCAAATTTCCATTCTTTTTATTGGTAGTTACATTTCCACTAACTATTTGGGTTAGCTTTCCTTTTAAAGGTGAATTTGCATCCAACTCTAATTTATAAACAGTTCCCCAATCATTTACAGACCCACTACCTGGACCACGACCCGTTACATTGAAAAAAAGATTCCTTGCATTAGCAGCGCTTCCTTTTTGATAATCGATATCTTCCATTCTGATAAAAGCAGAAGCATTTAAAGCTGTACAAGCAAGAGATGTTTCTCTTTCCGATTTATTTTTAGCATCAACAACTTCAACAAATTCGATATCATACGTTACTTTAAGATCCAAAGCATCCTCAGTATATTTAACATTAGGATCTACAGCTTTCTTTTTTCCATCAGGACCATCAGAAACTTCTTTGAAACGCAGTACATATACTTTTCCGTTTGTTCTATCTACATCTCCGTTCTCTGAATAATACAAAATCACTTGACCATCGGCAGCATCATCTCCACCAAGAATAACAGTTTTCCCAGGATATGTATCCTTTGGCAATGGCAATGCATTTTCCCACAAGAATCTACCTAATGCAGGATTACCATAACTCCCTGTTGGATTAGGTGTTACCACACGAGGATCCATTTCTTTTACAACATTACTAATTTCTTCTTCAGAAGCAGAAAGGAAAACGTCTTTGTCCCCACCGTGGATTTCTTTTTCCCACATGGTACCGGAGCACTGACGAGAATAATCGGCTACACCAGAGTTTAATAAATAATCTCCTTTAATAGGATTAAGATTGTTATCTAATCTCAATCGTGCAATAGCGTAACTATCCTCACAATTTACAACATAAATAAAACCATTTCCGTCATCTTTAATTAATCCCGCACCATCAACAGTTGAAGCTAATTGAAATTTATTCTCACCAATAACGTCAACAGTACTCACTAATGAATATGCTCTTACATTCGGAAATGCTGGATCGATCTTTACTAATGGTTCTACTATTGATTTGTTAGAAAACATAGCGTTGTCAAGAATTAACTCAGCATCTTTACCATTTTGACCATCCTGCCCATTAACACCGTCTTTTCCGTTTGTACCATCTTTGGTATCATTACTACAGCTAAAAGCAATAATTGAAATTGAAATTAAAGTCAAATGCTTTAACATTGGTAATTTTCTGTTTTTCATAATAAAAATTGTTTTTTTTTATATTTATAATTGAGCAAAATTATTTTTTAAAAAATGCTTTTAGATTATCTTAAAATTTAGTTTATGTTAGCATTAAAATTTAAAAGCAGCTTTTTTAATCTTAGGAATTTTAAAAATTTGTTTTTACAATCAAACTATTTGTAGTAGAACTCGTGAAATCCATAACAATAACACCAAAATGTCCTTTGGTATTTGTAGTAAAGTAAGAAGCAACTTGTGGATTTATTGCATCAGAAACCGTTCTTATGTATGGAGTCCCAAATGAATCTTCTTTAAAACCACTACAATAATTTAAATACAAATGAGTATTATTGGTATTTGCCTCATCAGCTAAATTTTTGATTAAGTTCCACTTAGCATCATTGTTTGGCACAATGTATTGGTCTTGTATTCTTACTGTCTGTGCAGTTGTAGTAATTGTAAATGTTGTGTTATCTCCCCATTTTGTAGCATCAATACCTTTAGCATTAGTTGCTGCAAAACGTCTTAACAATACAATTTTTCCTTTTGCTTCTTTAAGAGTCGGTACGGTATTTCCAATGTAAAAGAGTCCAGGAAATGTTCTTGTATACAAATCAAATGTAGCTTCATAAGAACGATTGTTCTCTACTGCTGTGTATTCCTCTTTAAGAGACATAATGATAGTTTCGGACGGATTCTTACTTAAAAAAGTTTTACAACTATTTAAAACATCGGTAAACGTTAAATTTTGGGATACCTCTCTATGATAAATTTCAAAATTATTACGAATATGACGTCCACGAATATCTAGATAACGTACACCTGCTTTCAATTGTTCATCAATAGTTAAGGTTTGACAAACGGTTGTACCAAAAAAAGGTTCGTGTAAGGCGCCTGAATCATGAGTTCCTGGAATACTTAATGCAGTTAAGCTTTTTGTTTCATCTAAAGCTCCCATCCAATTTGACATATTATACAAACCTTGTTCTACTGGACTAGTTGGAATTTCTTGAGAAACTTCTTCTTCTAGAGGCGAAGTAGTGCAAGAACTCAAAAAAACAAGACTTGTAATAAAAGTAAAAAAAACATATTTTTTCATAATAAAGTTTACAATTTGTGAATATTTTGTTTAAATCGGTACAAAAGTAGAATAACAGTCTTTTTTAAAGTCGATAATTATATTACCAAATTTTTAACTTACTACATTTTTTTTTCTGAAAAAATTACCATTTTTTAACTTTAAATAGAACTGTAACTGGAATTCTATTACAATTATTTATATGTAATAAGTTAATGTCTTAATAATGAATCATATTTTATTAAGGAAATTTAGATTAAATGTTAATTAAAACAAAACTGGTTTATTATAACTGGCGGATTCAAGTCATAAATACGAATTGAACATTATTATATTATGAATGTGAAAAACTTCGTTCGGGGTTTTATAACCAAATCTTTTGCTAGGTCTGTTATTTAATTTGTCATCCACGTTTAGTACTTATTTGTCTGTTATGTTTTCGAAATTCATCCCTTTTGAAAAATACTGTCTTATGAAAACATTTTTTTTGATTGGACATCAAACCACAATTTGGTAATATTATAGATCGTTATAATATGCAAGCTTCTTTAAATCTTGCATAAAATGGTTTGAAAATTGTATCGTAGGGGTCACAATAAAAATCCTTAAACACACTGTTAATCAGTAGTTTAAGGATTTTACTTTTATAGGCTTTAACTCTAAAACCCAATTTTATAGTGATTTTAAGTATAAGATTATTTTTTAATTATCTTAACTGTTTTATTGTCGAAACCAATTAATTTAACAAAATACATACCTGGTTTTGAATTCTTAAAGGTATCACTTAAATCAACTGTTGATTCACCAATAATTACTTTAGAGCCTAAAACTTTTCCTCCCTCATCAATGATTTGAACATTAGAATAATTATGATTATTAGCTAATTGAAGCGTTAACTCCTGCTTAAACGGATTAGGATAAACAATAAATGAATTATCCGTATTTATACTTTTCCCATTTTGGTTTTCTACTTTCCTCGTTTTAGTTCCCTCTCCTGCTACAAACTCATTATCATAAGCAATTGATTCAATTGCTGTTTTATTTAAGTTCACACCTTTTGCATTATTACTTACAATATTAAATGTTACTGATTTATAATCTAAATTAGTACTAAAACCTCCACCTATTGGGCGAATGGCAATACCTAATTTATAATTATTACCAACTGGCCAAGCAGTTGATTGAGGAATAACTAGTGTAGCTGTACCAGATCCAGCGGCTACAGTTTGTGTTTTGTTTGCTAACCATGTTCCTGTTCCACTATTAATAATAGCTACAATCTCATATTGTTGAGATGCTTGATAAGCTATTTGAACATTAAAACTTGCACCCGATATAATGGATGAAGGAGGATTGACAAAATTAACAGTATTATTAACTGGATTTGAAACCGGATTTGTAATAAACTTACTCCAAAACTTAGTCACATTATCAGCAGTGGTTGTCAAATTAAAAATCCACCAATTTTCTACACAATCCGAAAAATCCACACCGCCCGTAGAAATAGAAGAATGGTCTGGAAAATGCCCGTTAGTCTGAATTACTCTATCAGCTTCACGCCATATTGTTTTTGCTTTTACATTTTGAGAATTCTTAGCTTGGGTAAGAAATGATGTATTTGTACTTCTATAACTTGGTGTGCCATTTCCATCACCATTTCCATCACCAATCTTGGTATAGGTTGTATTATTTTTAACCCATGTCAAATCTGCTGCAGTGGTCTTATCTTCATTCCATTGACTATGCTGCACTACAATTACATTGTTTTTTAAAGAATTTGAAGTAATGCCATCATCAAGTAATGCCTGACACCAATCACGAGTTATATCAGATTGTCCTGCTTCTTGTACATAAACCTTACCTCCTGCTTGCAAAACTGCTTTCGCTTTATTTTTAATACGCGTAACAGATGCGCTACGATCATTCTTAGCATCTGTCCAATTTATATTTTGAGTTCCAAAAGCAAGATTAAATAAAGCTGGAGCACTAATATAGTTACCCCCCTGAATTCCATAGGCGCCTGCAACAGCATAAAAATTAATGTTATTAAAATCATTATGAGCTAAAATACAGCCTAATGCAGCAATGGCATGTATATCATCTGGATCGGGTTTGCTATCAAATTGTGCAATTAAAATGTCTTTGTTCTTATTAAATTGTGCAAAAGACTGTGAAAAGGTCATAACTAAGACCAATAAACAAGAAAGGATTTTTTTTGATTTCATAATAAAAATTTGGTTAAAATTATTTAAAGTAGATTATATAAAACTTCAAACTCAATGATAAGAATAAAGTTTATTTAGGGGCTTCCTGAAATAAATTTATACAATATTTCGATATTTATAATAAATGTTTATTTAACAAATAGAAAAAAATGCTTTCAAAATCAAGAATATTCTATATTTTATTACCATTTATTATTGAAAATAAACATTCTATTTAACTATAACTTTAACATAAATATTTATTTATTTAAAAAAAAACTTACGATAAAAAAACAACTAACTGATAACCAATTCAAATTACATATATTAATGAAGTGTTCAATTAATCAGTGAATTTATTTGCAACGACATCTTAATTCAAGATTGCAATTACATTAAGGTTTCCTATGTCAAAATCACTGCTTATGGTGGCGGGGTAGAAAATTATAAACCAAAAACAAACTGTATGCGATGTGGTGAATATATTACCAACAAAGAAATGGGGGATATACCAGTATTTCTGTTGAAAAACCTATACATTATAGACGTGTTCTTTAAAGAAATAGGCAATAAAAATCAAAGGACAACCTCAATATAGGAGCTTTTGAAATCCAATAATTTAAAATACAAAAAAACCGATACAAACTAAATTGTATCGGTTTTTTTATCCTTAAGCGGGATTATTTTTTTGCTATAACAGCACTCATTTCCATCGAAATAGAAGAACGCTCCATTTTCAATTTACCTGACATTGTTTCGATTACAACAGTAGTTTCAGCAAGTTCAGCAATTTTTCCATGAAGACCACTTTTGGTAACGATTCTGTCTCCTACTTTCAAAGCTCCTTCGAATGCTTTTTCTTGTTTTACTTTCTTTTGTTGTGGTCTTATCATAAAGAAATAGATAACAACAAACATTAACAAAAAGGGTGCAAACTTATTTAACTGTTCCATAATTTTTAATTTATTTTATTAATTTATATTACATTAAACCGCGACCGGTTTTAACTAACGTTTTATTTGACTCTAACTCTTTTACTAAATTATCTAGAATACCGTTGATAAATATACTACTCTTAGGAGTAGAATATTCTTTGGCTAATTCCAAATACTCATACAAAGTAACTT
>NZ_JBAWDL010000106.1:0-8762 GCF_049590715.1 Flavobacterium sp. | reverse complement strand
TTTGCGGCGTACCTCGCATATGCATCATAATATAAGGAACATTATATTTTGCAACGATTTCTAACATCTTATCATCCAGCTTTCCAGCCGAAATATCATTGATGATAGCAGCACCATTTTCGATACTGATTCGAGCGACTTCACTCCTAAACGTATCTATAGTAAGTAAGGTTTCAGGAAAGTTTTTTAGAATCAAGTCAATAACGGGAACAATTCGGTTGATTTCTTCCGTTTCCGAAACAAACTCCGCATTTGGTTTACTGGAATACGCACCAATATCGATAAAAGTAGCTCCATCATTTAACATTTTAGCTACTTGAGAAAGTATTTCTGATTCGTCTTTGTATTTTCCTCCATCAAAAAAAGAATTGGGAGTGACATTCAAAATCCCCATTACTTTTGGATTTTTTAAATCAATTAATTGTCCTTTACAGTTTATAGTCATTTTTTTATTTTACAAAATAATGGAAAAATTTTACCTAAATAATTTCACACGAATTCTACGAATTAGCACGAAGATAAGACGTTTGGATTTTTACAAATCTGCTCCAAGCAAATAAAATTAGTGGAATTCATCTTTTACATTCCTTAAAATTTGTGATAATTCGTGGAATCCGTGTCTAAAAGTTTCAATCCAAAAAAAAAAGTTATTTTTGTGACAAATATACATCAATAATGAAGAATACTTCTCAAGAATACGATTCGGTTATGGCAATTTGTCGCAACTTATTTAATAATAAAATGAAAGATTATGGAAGTGCTTGGCGTATTTTACGTTTGCCATCCCTTACTGACCAAATATTCATCAAAGCACAACGCATTCGCAGTTTACAAGAAAACGAAGTACGAAAAATAGATGAAGATGAAACCGGTGAATTTATCGGAATCATCAATTATTCAATTATGGCTTTGATTCAATTGGAATTAGGCGTAGTAGATCAACCTGATTTGAATATTGAAAAAGCAACCGAATTATATGATGCTAAAGCCAAACTAACCAAAGAGTTAATGGAAGCTAAAAACCATGATTATGGTGAAGCTTGGCGTGATATGCGTGTAAGTTCTTTAACTGATTTGATTTTACAAAAATTACTTCGTGTCAAACAAATCGAAGACAACAAAGGAAAAACGTTGGTTTCAGAAGGAATTGACGCGAATTACCAAGACATGATTAACTACTCCATTTTTGCTTTAATATTAATGGAATTCAAAAATAATTCAAAGTCATAACTTCAACTATGAAAAACATACTTACACAATTCTCTAGATTATTTGTTGGAATTTTATTTATTATTTCAGGTTTAATAAAACTTAATGATCCACTAGGTTTCTCATACAAACTAGCAGAATATTTTAGTGAGCCGGTTTTTAACATGCCTATTTTCGTGCCTTATGCATTAGCAATTGCTTTATTTGTAGTCATACTCGAAGTCGTTTTAGGTGTATTGCTTTTGATTGGTTATAAATCCAAATGGACGATTGGGATTTTACTAATCATGATTATTAAGTTTACTTTTTTGACTTTTTATTCTGCTTATTATGATGTGGTAAAAGATTGTGGTTGTTTTGGTGATGCTTTGCACTTAACACCTTGGCAGTCGTTTACTAAAGATATTATTTTATTGTTTTTTATCTTGATTTTAGCATTCAATTATAAACTAGTAAAACCATTATTTGGGTCTAAAACACAAACCACTTTAGCAATTATTAGCTTTATCGCTTCCGGTTTTATGGGTTATTGGGTATTGAATCATTTGCCAATTATTGATTTTAGACCGTATAAAGTAGGAACTAATATTCAAAAAGGAATGGAGATTCCTGAAGGTGCGCCTAAATCAGTGGTAGAAATGATTTTTATCTACAAAGTAAACGGTGTCGATAAAGAATTTACCGAAGCTGATCTAATGAATATTCCCGAAGGAGCTATTTTTGTAGATCGTAAAGACAAAGTGATTTCTGAAGGATACGTCCCTCCTATCCACGATTTTACTATGGTTAAAGATGGCTCAGACTATAAAGAAGAATTATTAGAAGAATCTAAATTACTCGTTTTTGTAACTTATGATTTACCCAATGCTTCCAAAGAAGGATTAGAGAAACTAAATCAATTGCAAAAAACTGCTTCAGAAAAAGGATATAAAGTCATCGGTATGACGGCTTCAACTTCTGAACAAATTGCTGAAGCTCAAAAACAATTTGGTTTTAAATTTGATTTTTATTTCTGCGATGCTACTACGCTAAAAACCATTGAAAGAGCCAATCCGAGTATTGCCATTTTAAATAAAGGAACGATCATACAAAAAGTGCATTACAACGACAGCGACTTATTGAAATTATAATTTTATGTTCTAAAGCGTTTGCCTTTTGATAAATATTCAACAAGCCAACCAACTATTACGTTTTCACAACAAAATCAACAGTAAAATATTGATTTTACTATAAAAAATGAGCTAAAACCACAGTTTCAAAGTCATTTAGAACTAGATTCTTTGTAGTTTTGTATAACTTTGCCAAAATTGGAATTATGAAAAAAATTATTGTCTTTTTATTCTTGATTGGTCTTATTTCGTGTTCCACCACTAATAAAGAGAAAACCAGTTTTACAAAAGAAGCTTTAATTGAAACTCTTTTGAATTCAGAAGGCAATCAAGTAACATTTGAATCAATTCTAAAAGAAAACGAAAGCAAAATTACGGTTATCGAGGTTTGGGCTTCTTGGTGTGGAGATTGTATTAGAGCCATGCCTAAACTAAAAGCATTACAAACACAACATCCTGACATCAATTATGTGTTTATCTCCATGGATAAATCAGCGGATGCTTGGAAAAATGGTATTGCTAAACACGAATTAAAAGGTAGTCATTACATGGCTAACGACCAAATGAATGGAAAATTTGCTAAAGCCATTGATTTGGATTGGATTCCAAGATATATTATTCTCGATAAAACAGGAAAAATAGTTTTGTATCGTGCCATCGAAAAGGATTTTGATTTGATAAACAAAACAATTACTGAACTAAAATAAAAAAGAAAATTAATTATAACATTTATAAAAATGAGAAAAAAAATTGTTGCTGGAAACTGGAAAATGCATAAAAATGCAACTCAAACTGCTGAATTATTAAATGAATTAATTGCAAAAATACCTGCTAGCGCAACTGCTCAAGTAATTGTAGCTCCTACATTTGTAAATTTAGCTGCTGCTGTAAATCAATTAAGTTCAAGCAATATTACTGTGGCAGCACAAAACGTTCACCAAGCTGAAGGTGGTGCATTCACAGGAGAAATCACTGCTGATATGTTGAAAAGTGTTGGAGTTAACACCGTAATTTTAGGTCACTCTGAGCGTAGAGCTATCTTCAATGAAAGCGATGCTGTGATTGCTGAAAAAGTAAACACAGCTTTGAAACATGATATGACAGTTATTTTCTGTTTTGGTGAAGAATTAAAAGACCGTCAAGATAAACAACACTTTAACATTGTTGAAAACCAATTGCGTGATGGTTTGTTCCAAATCGAAAAAGCTTCTTGGGCTAATGTAGTTTTGGCTTACGAGCCAGTTTGGGCTATTGGAACAGGTGAAACTGCTTCTCCAGAACAAGCACAAGAAATGCACGAATTCATTAGAGAGATTGTACGTAAGGCTTTTGGAGCTGAAATCGCTGACGAAGTTTCTATTCTTTACGGTGGAAGTGTAAAACCAGATAACGCTGTTGAGATTTTCTCTAAACCAGACGTTGATGGTGGACTTATTGGTGGAGCTGCCTTAAAATCTGATGACTTTTTAGCGATTGTAAACGCTATCTAATCTTTAGATTCCATAATATTGAAAGCGGTAGTTTATTCTATCGCTTTTTTTTGTTTTAAACAATTAAGTTATTTTTAAACCATTTAAGAAATATAAGAACAGTTAAGATTTGAAGTGAAAAAATTTTAAACATATAAGTCAGATAAGTTTTTTAAAGCATTTGTTAAGAAGAAACACAGATTAGAGAAATAAAAGAAATTTATACAGACTTAATATTGTACCATTTGCATTCAGCATATAGAAAATCCTCTGCTTATATGCTCTTATATTTCTTAAATGGTTTAAAAAATCAGTGGATAATAAAACTTATCTAACTTATATGTTTAAAAACGTCACCAGTGTTTGAAAGATATTCTGTTAAACTTAACAACACACTATCAAAGTTTATCCTACCTTTGCAAAAAAATTAAAAAATGTCAAATATTTATATAGGATACCATTTTACCATTGAACCAAAAGAACTAGGTTCAGAAATTCTGATTGCTGAATTAGGCGAAATGGCTTTTGAAAGTTTTACCGAAACCGAAACTGGAATTTCAGCTTTTGTACAAAAAGATTTATGGGACGAAATGATATTGGAAAATATCCAAATCTTAAAATCAGAAGAATTTACTATTGATTACCATTTCGAAGAAATTGAACAAGTGAACTGGAATGAAGAATGGGAAAAAAACTTCGAGCCTATTGACGTAGATGGAAAATGCCATGTTCGTGCTCCTTTTCACCCTAAAACCGATGCCGAATTCGATATTATCATTGAACCTAAAATGAGTTTTGGAACAGGACATCACGAGACTACGCACATGATGATTAAACATTTGTTAGAAATAGATGTTGACGGATTAAAAACCTTAGACATGGGATGCGGTACTGCAATCCTGGCTATTCTTGCCGAAATGAAGGGAGCGCAACCAATTGACGCAATAGATATTGACAACTGGTGTTATTTGAATTCAATTGAAAATGCGGAGCGTAACAACTGTAAACATATTACCGTATACGAAGGAGAAGCTTCATTATTAAAGGATAAAAAATACAATTTGATCATTGCAAACATCAACCGAAACATTTTGTTGAATGATATGCAAGCCTATGTAGATTGTTTGAATCCAAAAGGAATTTTATTGTTAAGTGGTTTCTACAACGAGGACATTCCGTTTATTGATGCTTCATGTACTGAAAAAGGCTTAACTTATATAAAAAAATTCGAAAAAAATAACTGGGTATCACTAAAATACGTAAATTAGAGCACCTATTTTATTAATCATAAGTACAAAAAACTAAACCAAATGAGTACTAAAGAAAAAATAAGAGAACGAGTTAGTATTATGGAAGTTCCTTCCTTAAACAACGAAATTGTAGTTTATAATGACGATGTAAATACTTTTGATCATGTCATTGATACGTTAATTCGTGTATGTGATCACACCCCTGAACAAGCTGAACAATGTTCACTTATCGTACATTATAACGGCAAATGCACTGTAAAAACAGGAGCATTGGACAAACTAAAACCACAGTGTCTTCAACTTTTGGAAGCGGGTATTAGTGCTGAAATAGTTTAAAAACTATTTTTATTCAAATAAAAAAGCATTCGCTATGGTGAATGCTTTTTTGTTTATTAGTCATTTTAAATTAGTGAGGTAATTTATTTTTGAATACTCCATAAATATAGGTACCTAACATTGCGCCTATTAGTACAATTCCAATAGTATAAAAACCAGCTCCTAACAAGATGAAAATAGGTCCTGGACATGAACCTACAAGTCCCCACCCCAATCCAAAAATTAAACCACCTATCCAGTAGCGGTAATTTCCATTTTCTTTATTTGGTATTTCAATGGGGAAACCATCTACATCCTTTATGTCTTTACGTTTAATCAACTGAATCCCTATCGCACCAGTAACAATTGCAACCATGATAATTCCATACATATGAAAGGATTGAAATTGGAACATTTCATAAATTCGATACCAAGAAACCGCTTCGGACTTTGTTAAAACAATTCCGAAAATAAAACCAACAATCAAATATTTTAATACTTTCATATTTTAAAAAATTAATGGAAATAATAAATGAACCATAATCAAACCTCCTATAAAAAAACCAATAACAGCTTTTAGAGAAGGAAGCTGTAAATTACTCATGCCTGAAATAGCGTGGCCAGACGTACAACCACCAGCATATCTAGAACCAAAACCAATTAAAACTCCACCTATAAGTAGAATCAAAATGTTTTTAGGGTTTTCAAAAGTTTGATTACCAAACAGACTATTAGGTAATAATTTACCATCAGGAGCGTCAATCCCTAATGAAGCAAGTGCTTCAATAGTTATAGGATTAATAGCAATATTTGAAGCATCACTCATGTAATTTACCGCTACAAAACCACCTAACATTGCCCCTAGCACAACGACTAAATTCCAGCGTTGAGATTTCCAATCAAAATTAAAAAAAGAAGTATACCTACCTGCTCCTACCATAGCACACATGGAACGAAGATTTGATGACATTCCAAAACTTTTTCCAAAATACAGTAAACAAAGCATAATCATGCCAATCAAAAAACCTGACACATACCATGGCCAAGTATGAAAAATTAAATCCATATCAATTATTTTATTTGTACAAAGATAAGTTAGTTAAAAACTTCTGAATGTGAGAAATGTTACATTCTAAAAATAGTTTTAATTCAAAATTATAAAATTCTTTTAACAGCTTGAATTAAACTTCTCATTATATTTGTAATAAATAAAACCATCACAATATTAATTACCATTATATTGTTATCCTTTGTTCCAATGAAAAAAACAATTCTTTTCTTATTCCTTTCCGTTTTTATAATTTCATGTGTAAGTACTAGATCAACTTTAAAAAATATTGATAACAATGCACCAACTCCTATACTTACAGCACAAAATACATTTGTAATCTCAGAATATAGTTCAGATAAAAAATATGGGTATGATAAAGATTATCCTATCAATGTATTTTATATAAATACAAGCAATGACACTCTTAATGCTACACGCTTTTTAAATGCTTTGGCAGGACCAAAAGGAGAAAACATTAACTATACCAAACTAGAAAGTTGTTGTCCTTTTCCTACCAAACATAGCACAATGGGAGCAGGATTCTTAGAAGTATATGAACTCAAATGGAAAGGTCAAAAAAAACCTATTATATTATATATGAATATCTATGAAAAAGGATACTTAAAAGTACCTGTTGGACTTTCAATTAAAAAAATCTATTAAGTTAAGTATTCATACTAAATAAAAGTTAATTCTTAAAGGCAAAATCGTAAATCATAACTACCTTTGTCCTTTTTAAAACGATCAAAATATGAACATCGAACAAATTCCTCAAATCAAACATACATCTAGTGGTAACTTTTTTTTATTAGCCGGACCTTGTGCTATTGAAGGCGAAGAAATGGCAATGAGAATTGCAGAGAAACTAGTTGCTATTACAGACAAATTAGAAATTCCATATGTTTTTAAAGGTTCGTTTAAAAAAGCTAATCGTTCTAGAATTGATAGTTTTTCAGGAATTGGAGACGAAAAAGCTTTAAAAATATTACGAAAAGTTTCTGAGACTTTTCATGTCCCAACCGTTACCGATATTCACACCAATGAAGATGCTGATATGGCAGCTCAATATGTAGATGTATTACAGATACCTGCATTTTTAGTTCGTCAAACGGATTTAGTAGTAGCTGCAGCCAATACTGGAAAAGTAGTAAACTTGAAAAAAGGACAATTTATGAGTCCTGAAAGCATGAAGCATGCGGTTCAAAAAGTTTTGGATTGCAACAACCAAAACGTAATGCTGACTGATAGAGGAACCATGTTTGGGTACCAAGACATGATTGTAGATTACAGAGGAATTCCTACAATGCAACAATTTGCTACAACAGTTCTTGATGTAACACATTCTTTACAACAGCCTAATCAAACAGCAGGTGTTACAGGTGGACGTCCAGACATGATTGAAACTGTAGCGAAAGCAGGAATCGCTGTAGGTGTAGATGGAATATTTATCGAAACACATTTTGATCCTGCTAATGCTAAAAGTGATGGAGCTAACATGTTGCATTTAGATTATTTTGAGTCTTTAATGACAAAACTAGTTGCTATTAGAAAAACGGTAAACTCATTTTAATTTTATAATTTACACTTTGAAAAAAATTGCTTTATACTCTGCTCTTTTAGGATTCATAACTATCACTTCTATAAACGCTCAAGAGACTACAGAAAAATACACGGCTCATAACAAAGGAAAATTCTTTATTTCATGGGGAGGAAACCGTGACAGTTATTCCAAGTCTGATATTACTTTCAAGGGAAAAGATTATAATTTCACTCTAGATAATGTAATCGCTCATGACAGACCAAAAGGGTGGCATGTAGATTATATTAATCCAGGAAGAATGACCATACCGCAAACTAATTTCAGAATGGGTTATTTCATCAACGATCATTATAGCATTGCTGTAGGCGTTGATCACATGAAATACGTTATGACTCAGGATAGAGTATCTGATATTAATGGTGATTATGTAGGTAAAGGAACAAATTTATATGACGAAACAGTTGGAAATCCAAACCAAGTATTATTGACTGAAAAGTTCTTAACCTTTGAACATACCGATGGTTTAAATTATGTAAATACCGAATTTTCAAGACATGATGATATTTCAAAACTGTTTAGAATTCAAAATACTGATAAAATTCAAATAAGCTTTACTGAAGGTGTTGGTGTTGGTCTACTATTCCCAAAAACAAATGCAAAAATACTAGGAAAAGAACGTCATGATGATTTTCATATTTCAGGATTTGGAACGTCAATAAAAGCGGGGCTAAATATTACATTCTTTAAGCATTTTTATCTTCAAGGAGAACTAAAAGGAGGTTACATCAATATGCCAGATATTCGTACTACAATAAGTTC
>NZ_JBAWDL010000105.1:0-28919 GCF_049590715.1 Flavobacterium sp. | reverse complement strand
CATCTGGAGTGATGTCTAAATTGATGTATTCAAATTCAATATTGTTTTTGGTAAAAAACTCCTTTGTTCTTCGGCAATCAGGGCACCATTCAGCCCCGTACATTTTTATGTTTTTTTGCATAACTGTAGTTTTGTATAGTTTGTCTATTTAGAAGTCGCTCTTTTTTGTGATTACTGACAATTAATTTATCTCACATTAACTATTCAGAATGTTTAAAGGAATTCTAGATTTTAATCCCAAATTACATAATGTTTTTCAATCAATCCGTTATTTTGTGTTTTGGAGTTAATAATTAGTCTGTTAAAGGCTGTTTTTTGTACTAACTAATTTATTTTGAAATTAGGTAAAAGTAAAAACCATTAAGAAATTAAGTTCCATTAAGCAGTCCTACTTAATTTTTCTAAATCTTAATGGTTCAAAAAATGATGTTGGCTTTATAATATCTTAGTGTCTTAGCGGTATAGATTAAACATTTGAGCCATTACTTCATATCCTTTTCGGTTTGGGTGTACCCCATCTTCAGTATATGTGGTAATCATTCCGTCATTTTCATCCACCATTGCGGAGTAATAATCTAGATATTGAATATTGTTTTCTTTGGTGTAATGATGAAGCATTTGGTTTAAAGCGATAATTTTTTGAGAAGGATTTTCTCTAATTTTCCACGGAAACATATTAGCAGGTAAAACCGAACATAAGATGACTTTGATGTTATGTATTTGGGCTAGTTCCATCATCGAGAAAAGATTGTTGGTAATCATTTCTAAGGTTGCAGGACCAGTATTTCCTGCTATATCATTGGCTCCAGCCAAAATCACAACAGTTTTAGGTTGTAAAGCAATCACATCGGCTCTAAAACGTACGAGCATTTGGGGTGTTGTTTGTCCACTAATCCCACGATTGATGTATGATTTTCCTTCAAAGAATTCGGGCATTAACCTTCCCCAAAACTCCGTAATGGAATCACCCATAAAAACCACTCTGTTTTCTTCTGAAATAGGGGAATGGATAGATTGGTTCTCTTTTTCATATTTCTTTAAATACGGCCAGTCTTGTGTTGTTTTTTGCTGCATCGAATAAAAGTAAATGGATGTTATTTTTGAGTACTGTTAATTTGGATAAAATAAAACCATTAAGAAATTAAGACTATTAAGCAGGCAACTTAATTTAACTTATTTCTTAATGGTTCAAAATGTTTATTGTTCTTGTTGACTCCTGCGGACTTATATCATCTTTGCAGTTGATTAAATAGTGTTTAGTTCTTTAAAAAGCCATAGTAACTTTGCATTTTAACGGTAAAAAAATAGAAGAAAAACAATTAATCAAATAGATCCGAAGATAAATAACGGTCTCCACGATCACAGATGATGGCTACAACCACACCTGATTCTAGTTGGTTCGCAATTTTTACGGCTATTGCAACTGAACCACCACTGCTCATTCCTGCAAACACACCCTCATCTGTAGCCAGCCGTTTGGTCATTTCACGTGCTTCGGTTTCTGAAACGTCAATGGTTTGATCTACTTTGGAAGCATTGAATATTTTTGGTAAATATTCCTGTGGCCATTTGCGGATCCCTGGAATTTGCGAACCATCGCTTGGTTGCGCTCCAATGATTTGAATCGCAGGATTTTTTTCTTTCAAATAAGTTGATGTTCCCATAATGGTTCCAGTGGTTCCCATAGCCGACACAAAGTGCGTTACGGTTCCTTCGGTGTCATTCCATATTTCAGGACCAGTGGTGTTGTAGTGTGCTTTCCAGTTGTCATCATTGGCAAACTGATTCAGCATAATATAGCCTCCTTCGGCTACTTTTTTATCAGCATAGTCTCTAGAGCCAATGATTCCTTCTTTGGCAGAAGTTAAAATCACGGTTGCACCATAAGCACGCATGGTTTGGGTGCGTTCTTTAGTAGAATCTTCAGGGAGGATTAATTCTATTTCGATACCGAGTACTTGCGCAATCATCGCTAGAGCAATTCCAGTATTCCCACTAGTTGCTTCGATTAGTTTGTCTCCTTTTTTGATTTCGCCACGATCGAGAGCGCCTTTGATCATGTAATAAGCAGCTCTGTCTTTGACGCTCCCGCCAGGGTTGTTTCCTTCTAGCTTTAAAAGAAGTTTTACATTTTTATTTGGTACTAAACTGACTGTCTCTAAAAGTGGAGTATTCCCTATTAAGTCAACTAATTTTTGAGGTTTCATATTTTGAAGGTATGTTTAAAGGCTTTTTATGACTTTAAAATTATTTGATTTCTTTTACTTTTACTTCAGTGGTGGTGGTGTTTAAGACCATTGACTTAGCTGGGATTGATTTGGTTACCCATGCATTTCCACCTACAATACTATTTTCACCTATAATGGTTTCGCCTCCTAAAATAGTTGCATTGGCATAAATGCAAACATTTTCTTCAACAGTGGGGTGACGTTTGGCATTTTTCATGTCTTTACTAACGCTTAAAGCACCAAGAGTTACTCCTTGATAAATTTTGACGTATTTTTTAATCACGGTTGTTTCTCCAATTACAATACCTGTAGCATGGTCAATAAAGAAAGGAGAATCAATTTGAGCTCCAGCGTTGATATCTGTTCCAGTAGTTTTGTGCGCATACTCACTCATTAATCTTGAAAAAAGCATTAAGTCAAGATTGTACAACTCGTGACTCAATCGATAAATAGCAATGGCATAAAAACCAGGATACGCTAAATATACTTCCTCAATACTATTTGAGGCAGGGTCATTCTCTAAAATGTATGCAGCATCTTGGTTTAGTTTTTCAAGAACACTAGGTAGTTTTTGAAGAAAACTATTCCAAATAGCGTCACAATCGTTTTGTGGTTTTTTGCAAGCTACTTTTGAAATGTCTTTAAAAAGCGTTTCGAGTCCGTCGATGCTATCAGTTAAGGAAGCATTAGAATCAAACAAGGTATAAAATAGTTGTTCTGTAAAATCTTCAATTTTAGTTTTGATACGGTAATTGATAGATAAATGACTTTTTAATGCGTCAATATTTTGGATAATCAGATCTTTTGTCATGATTATAAAAGTTTAAAAGGTGAATGAAAAAGAAAATTCATGTTGTGTTTTTTAGTAACAGCAACAACAATTGCACAAAGAAGTTTGTGAATTGAAAGGAAATAAATAAGATGAATGTATGGTTTGCATTTTTGAAATTATTTTTCGGTAATTATGCTTCACAAATATATTGAACTATTTTTGATTAATGGGTATCTTTTAAGAATACAAAAGGAAATAATTCTTGTACCAATATCCTAAAATCATAGAAACGAGTTGTGCTAAAAACAGTAATTGAATGTTTTTTTTGGAGGTTATTTTTTTATAAAAAAAATGAAAACTGATGAAGATCAAAAAAAGAATGGTTGTAAAAATAGCGGGAAACATTTCGAATGAAGCTTGAAAATCACCTTGTCCTAAAAGTAAAAAAGCACGCTGAAAACCACAACCCAAACAGTCGATTCCAAAGACCGTTTTGCTGATGCAAGGAAGTAGTGTTTTTTGAATTTCCAAAGGGGGATTTTTTTAGCAATTTACAAAAATAAATTAGAATGTTTTTTTAGCTAAAAAGGATGCTAATTTTTAATTCCTTATTTTTGAAACCAGATAAAAAATCCAATGAAAATAATTCGAATTATAATAATGGTAATAGCAATACTTATCATTCTAACAGAGCAGGTAAGTGCGAATAAAAATGTATATTTGATGGTAGGGGCAATCGTTGTTTTTATGTTTGGTATGATGCAGTTGAGTGCCAAAACGCCAAGTAAAAATAAAAATAAAGAAGAAGATAATGTTTAGTAAAGGGGATAAGGTTTCGGTACTGGATGATGCTATTGATGGTGTTGTGATTTCAGTAAAAGATAAAGAGGTTACGGTTGAAACAACAGATGGATTTGTGATGACATATTTTGTCAATGAGTTAATTAAGGTAAACGATTCCAGTAGTTTAGATAATTCTATTAAAAGAATTAATATAAGTGAAGTGGAAAAAGAAAAAGCCATACCAAAACCAAGAAGTTTTGTAAAGGAACGCAAAAATAAAAATGAAATGCCGGTTCCGGAATTCGATTTACACATCGAAAAATTGGTTAGAAATAAACACGGAATGTCAAATTATGATATTTTGACATTGCAGTCTGAAACAGCAAAAAGGCATATTGAATTTGCCATTAAAAACCGAATTCCAAAGATTGTTTTTATACATGGTGTGGGTGAAGGAGTATTGAAATCAGAGTTGGATTTCTTGTTAGGTCGTTATGATAATATCGATTTTCATGAAGCCAATTATCAAAAATACGGACAAGGTGCAACCGAAGTTTATATCAAACAAAGTAAAAGTTAGTCGTTATTATTTCATCAAAAAAGGGACTTATTTCAACCTGAAATATGTCCCTTTTTTGATATGAAAAAAGGGGTAAAAAAAGTGATAGTTTAACAGATTTTAGACTGTTTTTTAAAGTGTGTTTTTCGCCTATTTTTTGGCGTTTAAAATTAAAATTTTAGTTCAGTTTTATTGCTGAAAGCAAATATAAATACCCCAATAAAGTAGCATGTCTAATGAATAAAATAAGATGCCTAATATCACTGAAAAGAAATTTCACATTACAATTGAAGTTTTATTGTATAGCTTTTGATCATAAAAAATGATATATAGAAACAAAAAAAAAGAGGCTTATTTCACAGTAGAAATAAGCCTTTTTTTTTGAAAACAATGATCTGAATTCAGTTTAATTAGTAGTATTTAATTCTCCTAAAAGATAACTATCACCCAAAGTAAAACTATTATTGCCTTTCTTTAATGTGGCTTTTTTTAGAGTAATTGTATGTTTGAAACCATTCGTTCCGTTAGTGGTTGTGGTTACTTCAATAATACCACTTGTATCAGATACACCTTCTGAACCAATCCATTCTTGAGAAAGGGTAGGTGTAGTAGGTGTTGTGGCTTGGCAGAAATAATCAGGACTTAAAAGACCTGTAAATAAGCGATAAGTCAATTTATTTGTTGTAGTACCTATTAAACCAATTCTAGGAGTATTTGGTGGTGTTACTTCGTTTACAATTAAAGATGGGGCTATGTCTAATAGTATTGCTTCGTTACTTTTGTAATCGTAAATTTGATTTGAACTACTACATTTAGTCAGTAGTTTTTCAAAATTAAAAGGAAGGTTAGTAGCGGTAGTTATATAGCGACCAAATGCCAATGTCCTAAAAGTTTGTTCCCCATTTTTTATTGAAAAAGTGATGTTTTTTAGGGTTATCAGATGGCTGTATCCAGTAATTTTAGTGCTATTATTGCCGTCTTCCGAAGTGTCTATTTGTGCGGAGGTTAATATTTCGATCGTTCCTGATGTAGCTACCCATTGGTCTACTACAATTGGAGTGGCTGGTTGGATGGTTTCGCAAATGTTGTCAGATGAAACTACACCATTATAAAAACGATAAACCACACGATTGCTGGTGGCACTTATAGTTAGTGATTTTGTAGTAGGTTCATTACCAAAACTAGTAGTTGGAATTTCAATAAGCAACGCTTCTTTATCGTTGATTTTGTATATAATATTGTTATTAGCACATTTTTGAGTATTGTACGTTTCAAAATCGATATTTTCTTGTGTTAGATTTCCATCGTCACAGCTGTTTAAAAGGAACATAAAAGCCAGTAGACTCGCAATTTTTTTCATTGTATAAAATATTTGATACAAAAATAGCGAAAAAAATGGCAAATGATATTGAAGAATTCACAATTGATATTTCATAACTTTGCGGTAATGAAAAAAGTATACCTAGATAACGCATCAACCACTCCAATTCGTCCAGAAGTGGTACAACTTATGACTAAAATTATGTTAGAGGATTATGGAAATCCTTCTTCTACGCATGGTTTAGGACGCAATAGTAAAAGTATTTTGGAACTTTCTAGAAAAGGAATTGCAAAATGTATTAATGCTACCGCTTCGGAAATTATATTTACTTCATCAGCTACCGAGGCCAATAACTGGATCCTTCGATCTGCTGTGGTGGATTTGAATGTTCGTAGAATTATTACTAGTAGAATCGAACATCATGCAGTTTTATATGTGGTTCAAGAATTACAAAAGGAATTTCATCTTCAAGTTGATTATGTCGATGTGAAAGCTGATGGATCGATTGACCTGACTCATTTGGTTGAACTTTTAGGTGTTGATGGGAAAACAGTGGTGAGTTTGATGCATGTAAATAATGAAACGGGTGTTGTATTGGATTTACAACGAGTTGGAATGCTTTGTAAGGAATATAAAACGCTGTTTCATTCGGATACGGTACAATCTTTAGGGAAAGTTGCTATTGATTTGCAATTGGTTTCAGTTGATTTCTTGGTGGCTAGCGCACATAAATTTCATGGACCAAAAGGAGTAGGATTTGCTTTTGTAAAGAAAAATTCTGGTTTGCAACCTTTGTTATATGGTGGAGAGCAAGAAAAGGGGTTGCGTGCAGGAACTGAAGCTGTCCATCAAATTGCAGGGATGACCAAAGCATTGGAAATTTCATGTGTTCAAATGAATGAAGAAATTAATTATATATCTGAATTGAAGTCTTATTTAATAACTCAATTAAAAACATTTTTTTCAGGTTTTTCAATTAATGGCAATGAGAATGCTTTGAGTACGATTTTGAATATTACGTTGCCTTTTTCTGCAGATAAAACGGCGATGATTTTGTTTCATTTGGATATGAAAGGAATTGCAGTTTCAAGAGGTAGTGCGTGCCAGAGTGGAAGCATCCGACCTTCACATGTATTAGCGGAGATGTTATCTATAGAAGATTTGAAGAAACCGAATCTCCGTATCTCGTTGAGTCATTATAATACGAAAGAGGATATCAATGTATTTATTGAGGCCTTGAAAAGTTTAAAATAGTATTCCTAATTTAAAGGGTATAGGGATTCTACAGATTTTAAAAAAGATACGTTCAAAATAGTCCTGATGGGAGCGGTATCCTCGTAGCGGAGCGGAGAGATATAGCGGACAGCAGGGCGAGACGTTTTTATGTCTAGGTAGGTTGTACTCCTAAAAAAAACCACACTTGATGTAGCGTGGCTTAGTGGATTAATTGTATATTTTGTCAAATAACTCTTTGTATTTTTCTAAAACAACTTTACGTTTTAGTTTCATTGTAGGGGTCAGTTGTCCGTTTTCAGGAGTCCAGAGATCTGGAGTGAGTTCGAAACGTTTGATTTGTTCCCAATGACCAAATTTTTCATTGATAGTATCGATCTCTTCTTTGAAACGAGCAATGACTTTCTCGTTAGTAATTAGAGATTCATTAGTGGTTCCAAGATCAATATTGTGAATTTTAGCCCATTCTTTTACGAATTCAAAATTAGGTTGAATAAAGGCAGCAGGCATTTTTTGACCATCACCAATCACCATAATTTGTTCAATAAAACGGGATTGTTTCATGGCATTTTCAAGAATTTGTGGTGCGATGTATTTTCCTCCTGAGGTTTTAAACATTTCTTTTTTGCGATCGGTAATTTTTAGGAAGCCTTCGGTGTCTATTTCTCCAATGTCTCCTGTATGGAAATAGCCATCTTCAATAACTTCGGCAGTTTTAGCATCGTCTTTGAAATAGCCAAGCATTACATTTGGTCCTTTGCAAAGGATTTCACCATCTTGGGCAATTTTTACTTCGACCTCACCAATAGGCTTGCCTACAGTCCCAATTTTGAAACCACGATTTCGCATATCATTTACGGCAATTACAGGTGATGTTTCAGAAAGGCCATACCCTTCCATCACAGGAATTTCGGCTGCGGCAAAAACACGACACAAACGAGGTTGTAGTGCGGCACTTCCAGAAACCATTAACTCTAGGTTTCCACCAAGTCCTTCTTTCCATTTGCTGAAAATTAATTTTCGAGCTATTTTGAGTTGCAATTCATACCAAAAACCATTGGCTCCATAAGGTTCATATCGCAATCCTAAATTGATTGCCCAGTAAAATAGTTTTCGTTTAATGCCGGAGAGTTCGTTGCCTTTGGCGTAGATTTTATCGTATACTTTTTCAATTAATCTTGGTACAACAGTCATTACGTTAGGTTTAACTTCTTTGATATTGTCGCTTATTTTTTCAATTGATTCCCCAAAATAGATAGAAACGCCATAATGCTGGTATAAATATAAAACCATGCGCTCAAAAATATGGCAAATAGGTAGAAAGCTCAAGGCTCTACTATCGCCTGCTTTGAAAGGAATTCTTGGAGCACTATCAAGTACATTTGAAACAATATTTTGATGAGAAAGCATCACGCCTTTAGGTCTTCCTGTGGTTCCGGAAGTGTATATTATAGTGGCTAAATCATTCGTATGAATACTATTTTTTCTAACTTCTACCTCTTCTTGATTGTTCGATTCATCACCTAATGTTATTAATTCTTTCCAATTTTTGCAACCAGGTATAGCATCAAAACTATAAATTTCTTTAAGTTGTGGAACTTTATCTTTAATCAAATTGATTTTACGAAGCACTTCAGTATCCGAAACAAAACAATAAATAGCACCACAATGATTGAGAATGTATTCGTAATCATCTTCAGAAATAGTAGGGTAAACAGGAACGTTTTGGGCACCAGTTTGTAAAACACCAATATCAATAATATTCCACTCCGTTCTATTATTGGAAGATATAACGGCAATTTTGTCATCCTTTTGAATGCCCATTTGCAAGAGTGCTCTCGATATAGCATTGGCTTTGTCGATATACTCTTGGGTAGATGTCTTGACCCAACTACCATTTACTTTGCTAGCCAAGGCATCTGGAATGGAATTAAAACGTTCCAGTTGGTAATATGGGATATCGAAAAGTCTAGTTATTGTAGCCATAGGTTCGAAGATTGAGTTTTACTGCAAATTATAAAAAAAAAGTGATTTTGACTGCTTTGAATTGAATATTTGTGAGATTTTATTTGTTCTAAAATTATATGATTGTTTTTTTTAGTTTTTATACTTGTTAAAGAACGATTTAATCAAAAAAATAACAAAATGGATATTAATGAATGTTTGATGAAATACCATTGTACTTTTCAAATTTATTAGACAGAATACTATAAAGTCAAGTTTTTGTCTAGTATTGGAATTATTAATTATACTGATTTAAGGGTATTTTTGCGAATCACAAATCATAAATTATGAGAAAAATAGTATTGTTTTTATTCTTCGTTCCTATTAGTTTTTTTGCCCAAGATTGGGCTGGTATACCTGTTCCTGCAGACGCGGGTACTGGTAAAATGTGGGAACTTCAATCTGATATATCAGATGATTTCAATTACAAATTTGATGCTACAAATGCATTGACCACTTTTGGCGGAAAATGGAAAAATTTTTACCATAATAATTGGACTGGTCCAGGACCAACTATTTGGGATTACAGAAATACATCTGTTTCTGGTAGTGAATTAGAAATTAAAGCTAGCCGTATTACAGGAGAAACTAAATCCTACAGTACAGGAATAGCCAATCCCGCAACAGATACGAAACCCGCTACACGAGCAGGCTGTATTACATCAACCCGCAAAGTTCTTTATCCTGTATTTGTTGAAGCTCGTGTCAAAGTAGCCAATGCTGTAATGGCCTCAGATATTTGGATGCTGAGTCCTGATGATACACAAGAAATTGATATTTTAGAATGTTATGGAGGATCTGGAGTAGATAACCGCAATTCTTTTTTTTCAAAAAACATTCACCTTAGTCATCATATGTTTATTCGTAATCCTTTTACAGATTATCAACCAGCAGATACTTATAGTTGGTATGAACAAACAGGGGTAACAAGCTGGGGAACCTATCCTAATTATGTACGAATTGGAGTATATTGGAAATCACCTACTCATATAGAATATTATATCGATGGAAAATTAGTTAGGATATTATCTGATAAAGCCTTTGCTTCTTTGGATAAAAACGGAGTATGGCACTATACTTACCCTACAGGTGTGACAAATGGAGCTGTTAATAGAGATGGGACAGGATATCAGGCTGTTAATTCGGCTTCTAGTCTTGATGCAGCCAATGCAGCTTCTATTACAAGTGTAATAGATCCTATGAATTATAGTGGTACAAAATCAATTACTAAAGAGTTGGAAATTATTATTAATATGGAAGATCAGAATTGGAATGCTTACCAAGGACGTACACCTACTAATGAGGAAATTGCTAATGCAGCAAATCATACTTTTAAAATTGACTGGATTCGTATCTATAAGCCAGTAGCATCATCAACTTCGGTACCTGTAACAGGAGCAACCTTAAGTCCAGCTACGATAACATTGGTTGCAGGAACAACCACTACTTTGACAGGAGCAGTAACTCCAACAAATGCTTCAGATCAAACAATGACATTTAGTTCTAGTAATACAGCGATAGCAACAGTTAATGCAAGTGGTTTAGTAACTGCTATGTCTGTAGGAACAGCGACGATAACAGCCACAACAACAGATGGAGCTAAAATAGCAACAACAGCTGTCAATGTAACAAATTCAAGTGGAAATACTTTAATTATTGAAGCTGAATCATTTAGTAGTACAGGAGGAACTTTTGTAGAATCGGCTAATCCTAATGGTGGAGTCAGTAAAGAGGCTACTATAATCAGTTATGTAAATGCTGGTGATTGGGTAGATTATAGTTTTAATGTCCCAAAAGCAGGGAAATACAAGATTGTTTATTTTATATCTACACCAAGTAATAATGCCCAAATTAAAGTTTCTTTTGATGGAAAGGATTTTTCAACAGATGATGTGACTAATAATGGAAGTTGGGGAACTTTTGTAGCTTTAGTAGCTAAAAACGAAGTGTCTTTTACCGCAGGTGTTCATACGATGAGATTGTTAGCATCTGGTAGTAATGATTGGCAGTGGAATTTGGATCGTATTGAATTACAGGAAGCTATATTAGGGATTGATGATTTTGATACTCCTTTATCTCAAGTTACGATTTATCCAAATCCAGCGAGTGATCATATTACTATTTCGGGCTATGAATTGAATCAATTATACAAAGTTACTATTTATAACCAAACGGGAAAACTGGTTCAAATAATAGATGGTCATAATATACCAATTCTTATTAAAATTGATAATTTACCAAAGGGTACTTATTTTTTAAATTTAGAAGGTACTCATGGGAATAAAGTATTCAAATTCATTAAGACAAATAAATAGAATAAAGTATGTTATAAAAATAAATAGGTTTAAGAGAGTCGAATTGACTAGCTTAAACCTATTTTTATATTATATGGTAAAATAAGAACACATTGAAATATAATTATCTAATCTTGTTTTCTTCCTCTTGATATATTTTGCTTCTTTCTCCAGCAATAAATATTTTCTTTTTGTCATAATGAATGGAAAATTGTGTAGATACCCAGTTTTCTTCAGTATCCATATTTTTTTTGTACCAAAGAGTATAAGCAGCGCTATTAAATCCTTCTTTAAATTTTGGGATTCCTCCTTCAGTTGCTTCAATTCCCCAACTAATATCGTTTTTAGTCAAATCATTTAATTGAAAAACACCTGTACCATTAGCATTAAGAATAGTTTTAGGTTCTGATACACCGTCATAAAGATAGGTTCCCTCTATAGGGTATCCTATTTTTGTTACTATATAATGAGGTTGGTCTTGGGCTATTATTTTTTCAATTTTTATTTGAGAATAAGCACTATTTGCAAAGGCAATTAATAGAATTAAAAAGATAGAAATTTTTTTCATTTTTTATTTTTATTTTTGGGTTTTAACAAATTTAATCAAATATAGTTTATATTAAATCCCAGATTTTGTTTCTTATTCATTTCAGGACGAAACAATAACAAAAAAAACGCTGTAATAAAAATTACAGCGCTTTGTGGGGAGAGCAGGATTCGAACCTGCGAAGTTTACACAGCAGATTTACAGTCTGCCCTCGTTGGCCGCTTGAGTATCTCCCCATGGCCAGTTGCTTAGTGTTTGTTGCGCTAAGCGGTTGCAAATATAGGAACAGTTTTGATTTTTACAAACTATTTATGCACTTAATTTTGATAATATTTTTAATCTGTTGGTATTGAATAAAATATAATATTAGAGTGCAGTTTTTTATCTATTTCTTTGTCTGATCTACTTGCATCAATTACGTAGTTAGTTCCTGTGATTTAAATAAATAAGTGAATTTGTATATATAAAAAAAAGAGGTATTTGAAAATGTCAAATAGCCTCTGTCTCTTATTGGTGGTATTATAATTGAAAAACTTTTTCCAATGGAATCCATTTTTCACCATCCTTTGCCCAAGGCAATTCTTGTTGGTAATCCCACATTAAATTTTCCCATTCTTGTACTTTAGGATTATTAGCATCCATTTCGGCTTTTTTAAAGGGGTCGAAAGTTTCATCCACTTCCATAATCATAAACATGCGGTTTCCTGTAAGGTAAATTTGCATATCTATAATTCCTGCCTCTTTAATACTTTTAGTGATTTCTGGCCATGCATTTCCTGCTGCATGATATGCTTTATATTCTGCGATTAATTTAGAGTCGTCTTTTAAATCACATGAAAAACAATGACGTGTAGTGTTCATTTTTTATTTTTTTGAAAGTTGAAAAGTAGTGTACCCATACAATGTGACTACAGACAAACAAATTAAAGGTAAGATGAATGAAAAATTAACTTCAGGGATAAATCCTAAAATTTTCACATCTGAGAAACCAGGTCCTCCCCAGTCCAAAATACTTCCTTGTAGAACAGGCATTAATGCACCACCTACAATAGCCATTACTAAACCAGCTGAACCAATTTTAGCTTCGTCTCCCATATTTTTTAATGCAATTCCGTAAATAGTAGGGAACATAATTGACATGAAAACAGAAATACATACTAATGAGATTAATCCAGGCATACCTTGCAAAATAATTGCTCCAGCACAACAGATTACGCCACCAATACCAAATAGCATTAAAATTTTAGAAGGATTGATTGTTTTCATCAAAGCTGTTCCAATCCATCGACCTGTTAAGAAAATTATCATGGCAGCTACATTATAATATGTAGCAGTTAATTGCAATCCAAATGTTTGGTTAACGTTGTCTACATATTGAAAAATGAAAGTCCAACACATAATCTGTGCTCCAACATAAAATGCTTGAGCTACCACACCTTGTTTGTAGTTTTTGTTAGCAAATAGCTTCGAGAATGATTCAGATATTGACATTTTATCTTCGTCAGCAGTTTTTGGCATTTTAGTAAATACGATTACCATCAAGATAATTAAAACCAAAACTCCTAATCCAATATAAGGTACACTAATTACTCCTAAGTCATTTTCTCTAATAGCAACTACTTCATCAGAAGATAGTGCTTTATAGGCTTCGGCTGTATAATCGTCAGAGCGTAATGCGTTGATAACAAAGACCTGCGCCATAATCATTCCTGTCAAGGAACCAATAGGATTAAACGCTTGTGCTAAATTCAGTCGTTGTGTAGCTGTTTCTGGATCGCCTAAAAATAAAATTAATGGATTTGAAGTGGTTTCAAGAAAAGCCAAACCACAAGTAATAATCCATAATGAAAGAAGGAAGTATGTGTAATCTTGATACGCTGCTGCGGGATAAAATAAGAATGCTCCTGTTGCATATAAAAGTAAGCCTACAATAATTCCTGATTTATAGCTGTATTTTCTAATGAATAAAGCGGCTGGTAACGCCATGAAGAAATAACCAAAGTAAAAAGCAAATTGCACTAATGATGCTTGCATATTAGATAATTCTGGCATTACTTTTTTAAAAGCAGATACCATCGGATTGGTTAAATCATTCGCAATTCCCCATAAAGCAAATAAGGATGTTATTATGATGAAAGGAAAAAGTAGGTCTTTGCGAACTACTGAAATTTTAGCTGTTTGTGCCATTGAAATTATGATTTTGTGGTTAGTTATTGATGCATGCAAATTATTAAAGTTTACAATCGTAAGATGTAATAATTGTCTTTAATAATAACACGAATGGTTTATCTGTTTGAAATTATCGTATTAGTTACTTCATCAAAAATAGATTCCTCTAGTTTTCCTTCTTTCCAAGCGTCTAACAAATCAATTAATTGATCTTTAGTTGTAGGTCCTACCACAACTCTGTCCGCTTCTTCTGTAGAGAATACATAACGAAGTGCTAAGCGTGATAATGGAATATTGTGTTTTTCAGCAATGTCGTTTACTTTCAATGCAACATCAACATCAGTATTGGTAATCCATTCATTATTTGGACGCTCTTCTGCATAGGTTTCTAATCGTCTGCCTAATAATCCCATGTGTAGAGCAGAAGCGGCATAATATCCCATCTTTTCTCTTTTAATTTGAGGAATATCTTTGTCAAATGCATTGGTATTACAAGCATCTAATTTCAAAAATCCAGAAACCACATCAAAATTTTCTTTTATCATATGTGGGTAAAAAGGTTCTGTTGGGTTTCCACCCACACCTAATTGGTCTACAATTCCTTCTTTTTGAAAAGAATGCAAACACTCCATGATTTCATCCATTCTTTCAACAGGAACCAAATGTGGTTCGTGTAAAAACAACAAATCAATTTTATCTAAACCTAAAACTTCTAAACTTTCGTAAACACTCTTACGCATTGTCTCAGGTGAGTAATCAACAATACAATCATCAGCTTTTTCAGATCTTAGACGTCCTACTTTGGTACTTATAAATGGTTTTTCGCCTGTCCATTCTTTCAATGCTTTTCCAAGAAAAAGTTGTGATTTGTTGTATGATGGAGCGGTATCAAAAACACGAACACCTTCTTTTAGAGCATGTAATATAGTATCAACAGCGACTGTTTCATCTATTGGTCTCCAAACACCACCTAGTCCTGAACATCCAAGAACTAAACGACTTTGGTTATTAAAAAAAGGACTTTTGGTATAATCTCCTTTAATGTAAGTTGGTTTTGTATTTGTCATCTTAATTATATGTTATAAAAATTGATTGCATTTTGTCCCATGATCTTCTTCTGTTCTTTAGGAGAAAGTTGTGCAATAAATTGAGTTACTAATTCTTTTGTTTGGGCGTAATTTCCAGCTACTAAACATACAGGCCAATCTGATCCAAATAAAACTCGGTCAGCGCCAAAAGCTTCTAATGCCAGTTTCATGTAAGGATGAATTTGTTCAGGAGTCCATGTTTTATAATCCGCTTCGGTAGTCATACCAGATAATTTGCAGTATACGTTTTTTTGTTTACCAATTTCGAGCATCAAACTAGCCCAACCATCATAAAAACCGTCTTTGATATATGGTTTAGCAATGTGATCAATAACAAATTTTTGATTTGGAAACTGTTTTACTAATTCTAATGCCGCTCCTAATTGGTGAGGGAAAATCAGAATGTCATACGTGAAATTGTATTTTTCTAAGGCTGCAATACCTCGTAAAAAGTTAGATCTCAATAAGAAATTATGATCTGGTTCTCCTTGAACTACATGTCTAAAGCCTTTTAGTTTTGGATACTGGCTGTATAAAGCAAGTACTTCTTCAATATTAGAAGCTCTTAAATCAACCCAGCCCACTATTCCTTTGATAAAATCATTCTCAGCGGCGAGTTCTAATAAAAAATCCGTTTCAGCCAAAGTCTGATCCGCTTGAACGGCAATACAACCATCAATTCTGTTTTCTTGATAGACGATTGCTAAATCTTGGGGCATAAAATCCCGACGGATTGTAGCCATTTCGTCATCAATCCATTCGTGTTTTTGAGATTCGTATTGCCAAAAATGTTGGTGTGAGTCTATTACCATAATTCTAAATTGCTAAAACGTTTTTGATTTCTGTTGCGATTCCATTTTTTTCAATAGCTTCTAAATTTTTGGCTACAGCCAAAGATAAACCAGCAATAATATCCAGATTTTGTCCCCAAATAGCAGTGTTTGAAAGGATGTTTTGAGCTAATTCAGAATAACTAATTTCATTCGCATCTTTTTGTTCCCAAGTCTTTTTGAAAAGGTCTAGTGTTTCTTGAGCATCATTAACAGCAATAGTTTCACCATTAAATTCACCTTTGTAAAAACGGATTAAACAAGACAATGAAAATACGATTCGTTTAGGTAGCTCCTTATTAGCAGTTGCATATTCGCTTAAAGCGGGATACAAACGCGCCATAAATTTAGATGTACTGTTCAATGAAATACTGATCAAGAAATGTTTGAGAGTTGGGTTCTTGAAACGGTCTAAAACGGCGTTTACAAAATAGTTTAATTCTTTTTCAGGGAAATTTTGAAGGGTTTTTGTGATTTCTTCTGATAAAACTTCGTTTACAAATTGCAGAATCATAGGATTGTCCATTGACTCTTTGACGGTACGTAATCCTGCAAGATACCCCACCGGAACAAGCGAAGTATGTGCTCCGTTTAGGATACGTACTTTCATTTCGCGATACGCACGAGCGTCATTTACAAACTGAACATTCAAATTTGTTTTTGCAAAAGGCAATTCATTTTGTACAATTTCTGGTCCTTGAATAACCCAACTGTGATAATCTTCACCAGCTACTAACAAAGGATCTTCAAAACCTATTTGCTTCAAAATACTTTCAGCGCGATCCGTAGGATAACCTGAAACGATTCTGTCAACCAAAGTATTACAGAAATAATTCGAGTTGTTTAACCATTCGATAAAATCATCTGATAAATTAAAATGTTTTGCATATTGCAAAAGTGTTGCTTGCAGCGCCTCTCCATTTTGTTCTATCAATTCACAAGGCATGATGATACAGCCTTTGGTTTTATCTCCATTGAAAAACTGAAAACGGTGGTGCAACCACACAATCAATTTTGCTGGAAATTCATGTGGAGGATTGTCATTTAAAACATCTGATTCCGAAAATTTAATACCCGATTCAGTTGTATTCGATATAATAAACCTCAAATCAGGATTTTCAGCCAGTTTTAAATAATCATCCCATTGAGTATAGGGTTGTATGATGCGACTAACGCTTTCGACCAAAGTAACGGTAGAAACTAATTCGCCATTTCTAATTCCGTCCAAGGCCACATGAAATAAACCATCTTGTTCTTTTAATTCATCATAATCCCCTCTTTTAGTAGGTTTTATGATAACAATACTTCCGTTGAAGTTGGTTTCTTTATTTAATACATCAAACATCCAATCCGTAAAAGCACGGAGGAAGTTTCCACCCCCAAATTGCATCACTCTTTCGGGAGCTGTGTTGGTTTTGTTTGCAGTTGTTCTATTTAATTTTTGCATTTTTTTTTTGTTAGGTTCTGAGGTGCTAAGGTTCTGAGTTTCTATGATTCTCAGTAAACCTTAGAGCCTTAGTATCTTAGTATCTCTTACAAAGAAATCCCTCTTTTCCAAGGAATAAAATCGTTTTGACCTTTAATTTCGGCTTTCGAAATTTCGCCATTTGCAACCCTGATGATGTGTTCTAAAATGTTTTCACCCATGGTTTCAATGGTGTCTTCTCCAGTAATAACCGTTCCAGCATTGATGTCAATGATATCGTTCATTTTGTTAAAAAGGGTGGTATTACTCGATAATTTTAAAACTGGAGCAATAGGGTTTCCAGTTGGAGTCCCTAAACCAGTGGTAAAAACCACAACATTACAACCAGAACCCGCTAGGGCAGTGGTGCTTTCTACATCATTTCCAGGAGTACAAAGCAAGTTTAAACCTGGTTTTCTTATTTTTTCAGTATAATCCAATACTTGTGCGACTGGTGATGTTCCTCCTTTTTTGGCGGCACCTGCTGATTTCATAGCATCCGTAATTAAACCGTCTTTGATATTTCCTGGGGATGGGTTGTTTTCGAAGCCCGAACCTACGGCAACAGCAGCAGCAGAATACGCTCTCATTAATTTAGAAAATTTGGTAGCATCTTCTTCAGTCTTACATCTATTGATGATGTCTTGTTCTACACCATTTAATTCTGGGAATTCTGATAGTACTGGTGAACCTCCAATTGCTGCTAATAAATCAGAAGCATATCCAAGGGATGGATTGGCTGAAATTCCAGAAAATCCATCAGATCCGCCACACTCTAATCCTAAAACTATTTTGCTAATAGGAGCGGGTTCACGAACTAATTTGTTAGCTTCGATTAATCCCAAGAAAGTGTGTTTTACGGCTTCCTCAATTAAAAGACGTTCGCTAGCACTTTTTTGTTGTTCTAAATAATGGATTGTTTTTTTGCAATTAGGATCTCTGTCTTCAATTGCTTTTTGAAGCATATGAATTTGTGCATTTTGACATCCTAAACTAAAAATTGTAGCTCCTGCCACGTTTGGATTGGTAATGTATCCTGCTAGAAGATTGCAAAGCGCTTCCGAATCCTGACGAATTCCACCGCAACCGCCATCGTGTTTCAAGAATTTGATTCCGTCCACATTAGGAAAAAGTCGGTTTTTAGCCAGTTCTTCTTTGGTAGAAATAATTGGTGTATTCAGGATTTCTTCTGATGACGCTCCTGCTTTGTATTGTTGGATTAAAGCATCAGTATCTACAGCAAAATCTTTGACCGTTTCGTATCCTAATTTTTCGGATAAAGCCCCTTCAAGTACATCAATATTTCTGTTTTCACAAAAAGTAAGCGGAATTACTAACCAATAATTTCTTGTCCCCACACTGCCGTCTTCTCTATGAAAACCATTAAATGTACGTCCTTCAAATTTTGAAGTATCAGGAGGTGTCCAAACAAATTTTTCATTTGACTCATTGAAATCAGCCGAAGCATGCTTGGTGTTTTCAATCGTAATCGCTTCTCCTTTTTGAATAGGTAACATCGCTTTTCCAATTAAGACTCCATACATATAAATTTCTTCACCAATAGCTAAATCAACAGTAGTGAATTTGTGTTTTTGTTTGATGTTTTGAACCAAAGTGATTTCGTCTTCGTTATGCGGAATTACGGTTCCTTTGGTTAATTCCGTTAAGGCAGCAATGATGTTATCCTTAGGGTGTATTTGTACAAATGTTTTTGACATAGTAAGTTGTATTATGAATTAAATTCGACAGTCGCTTTGATAACTCCTGTTGCAGGATTCAACCAGCTATCAAAATTTTCTATCATTTCAGTAAATGGGACTGTATGTGTGATGAAAGATTCAGTTGGGAATTGATCTAAAACATTAATAACGTGTTCGAAATCCTCCGTAGTAGCGTTACGACTACACATTAAAGTCATTTCCTTAGCATGAATCGCAGGATGCGTATAAGTCAGTTCTCCTTTTGACAAGCCTACCAATACAAATCGACCACCGTGAGACATATAATTTGGTGCAGATTCTAACGCTCCTTTGTGTCCTGAAGCATCAAAAACAGCGGTACATAAATCTCCGTTTGTAATTTCTTTAATCGCTTCAACTGTGTTTTCTCCTGCAACAACAGTGTAATCCACTCCAATTTTTTCTTTGGCGTAAGCCAAACGCTGTTCGTTCATATCAATTGCGATTACTTTTGCTCCTGCAATTTGCGCTAGTTTCATAATCCCAATCCCGATAGGTCCACAACCAATAACTGCTACCGTTTCACCGGGAGTAAGGGCAGCTCTACGTACCGCATGTGCACCAATAGCAAGTGGTTCAACAATTGCCATTTGGTCATTTGATAAATGATTGGCTGGTAATAAAATATTGGTTGGAACTGTAATTTGTTCTTGCATTCCACCATCTGTATGAACCCCTAATACTTTAATATTTGTACAACAGTTTGTTTTTCCATTACGGCAAGCAATACATTCTTGGCAACTGATGTAAGGCATAACTACGACTTTATCACCTGCTTTGATTCCTTTTGGGTTATCGCCAATTTCTAAAACTGTTGAAGCTAATTCATGTCCTAAAATTCTAGGATAGGTAAAGAACGCTTGATTTCCTGCATATGCATGTAAATCAGTTCCGCAGATTCCTACTTTATTGATTTGTAATAAAGCTTCATTTTCTTTTCTGATAGGAGCTTCTTTTTCTTTTAAAATAAATTCTCCGGGTTTTTCGCAAACAATGTATTTCATTTTATTTTTTTAGGTTGTTATTATTTTGTTCAATCGTTTGAACATTCTTTTAAAAATAAAAGATTTGGATAAATCTTTAGACTAGTTGATGTTCGTAAAATGCTGTATTAGTTGAGTTTTAACTGTGTTCTTATTGTATTCTATTATTTTGTTATTAATTAAAAAGAATCTATATTTGTTCAATCGATTGAACAAATATAAAAATAAATTGGAAATAAAAAAAAAATCAACCATAAAAGATATTGCTATAGCTTTAGGATTGACCCCTTCGGCGGTTTCAAAGGCACTAAGTGATCACCCTAGAATTAGTGATAAAACCAAAGCTGCCGTTAAGGATATGGCTGTTCAATTGGATTATCAACCAAATTCTTTATCGAGTGCTTTGCGCAAAGGAAAGAGCAATCTAGTGGGCGTAATTGTTCCAAGGGTGAATAGTAATTTCTTTTCATCAGTAGTTCAAGAGATGGAGGAAGTATTGAATGCCAATGGTTATAATATTGTAATGACACAGTCCAATGAATTGTATAAAAAAGAGTGTCAAAGTATCGATTCTTTATTAGGAATTCAGGTAGATGGAATTATCGCTTCTATGGCAAATGAAACCATTAATCTAGAATACTATGAAAAGATAAAATCCAAAGGGGTAACCTTGGTTTTATTTGATAGAGGAGAGGATGAATTAAATGTGGATTATGTAGGTATTGATGATTATAAAAGTAGTCATTTGATTATTGAACATTTAGTTAGTCAAAATTGTAAACGTATTGCACATATTGCTGGATTCAATCATATTCGTATCTATAAAGACAGGATTATAGGATATAGAGATGCGATGGCAAAAGCTGGATTGCCTATTCGGGAAGAAATGATTATTGAGAGCAATTTAAGAGTCGAAGATGGTAGGAGAATTATGAAAGAATTATTAGCTTTACCAGAACGACCTGATGCTGTATATGCAGCAGGAGATTATGCTGCATTAGGAGCTTTACAAGTTTTGTTAGAAGAAGGAATAAAAGTTCCTGAGGATATTGCGTTAATCGGTTTTAGTGATGAACCATTTACTTCTTTAGCTCAACCTTCAATCTCAACAATTAATCAGCATAGTAGTCAAATAGGAAGGCTAGCTGCCGAAGCATTTTTAGAAAGAATGAAAAATCCAAATAAAAAAACAAGCCTAAATAAGATTATATTAGCTCCAGAATTGATTATTAGAGCGTCTTCTTGTCGAAATATTTAATAAAAAGAATAATTTAATACTACTTATATAATGCCAAAATTGATGAACCAAATAACGAACACTTTTTTAAATACTATTTTCAAAATGATGTTTTTATTACTGTTTTCTTTCGGTGTAAAAGCTCAAGAAGAAAACGGTTTTGTTCATTTGACGACAGATAATGGTTTGTCTCAAAGTGATATCAATGCCATCTATCAAGATAAGGAAGGTTTCATGTGGTTTGGAACTCATGACGGACTCAATAGATATGATGGATATAATTTTTCAGTTTTTAAACCTGCATTAAATGATAAAAAAAGTATCAGTAGTAATTTAGTATGGAAAATTGTTGAAGACAAACAAAATAATTTATGGATAGGTACCACAGGAGGAGGATTGAATCTTTTTGATAAAAAAACTGAAACTTTTACCCATTTTAAAAATAAGGTTGGTGATGATTTTAGTTTAGTTAGTAATACCGTAAGTTCTTTATTGAGAGATAAAAAAAATAGGTTATGGATAGGTACAGCTAAGGGAATTGATATGATTGATTTAAACAAGTCATTAGAAACACCTGTTTTTAATCATTTTGTAATGAATCAGTCAAAGGAAAAAAATTCATGGGATGGAACAAATATTTACAGCATTTTTGAAGATAGTAAAGGTAACATCTGGGCGGGTAGTTTGTATGGTTTGTATAAACTAACTAGGGACAAGCATGGAGAAATGTATTTTGAAGATATTGGTTATTTTAATTCCTCTATAAGAAGTATTGCAGAAGATGAATTTGGTCGTTTATTAATTAGCTCTTATAAAGGATTATTTGTGGTGTCTTCTAAAGATAATAATATAAAATTTGATTTAATAAGTGATGAATCCTATTCAACCTTATTGTGTTCAAAAGGATATTTGTGGGCAGGAAGTACTAAGGGATTGTTTAGGTTTGAAAATGCTTCGTCTTTAAAATTACCTTCAATTATCCAGCAATATGTATACGATCCTAAAAATCCTGAATTAAGTTTGAGTAAAAGTGATATAAAATCCTTGTTTTTAGATAAAGGAGGTATTTTGTGGATAGGCGTAAATGGTGGCGGTATTAATAAATTTAATCCCGATGTTAAAAGATTTAAGCATATAAAAAAAACATTAAACCCTTCAAGCCTTTCTAATGATAAAGTTCGTTGCATTTTTGAAGATAGCAATCAGTATGTGTGGATAGGAACAGAAGGAGGTGGATTAAATTATATTAAAAAAGGGCAAAAATATACTGATTTTAATAAAGTTTTACCTTCATTAAAAATATTTACTCTTGCTGAAGTTAAAGAAGGGAACTCGAAAAAATTACTTATAGGAGCTGAAGGTGCTGTTGGACTCTATGAATTAGATATTACAAATCCAAATGCAATATCTTCTACGAAAATTGAATCAATAAAAAATGTTGATCATAGTGTATTTTCTATTTTAGTAGACTCTAAAAAAAATATTTGGATAGGAACCTATAACGGTGGTGTACATCGATGGTTAGCCACAGGAACACCAGGTGTTTATAAGAAAGATATTTTGTATGAAAACAGTAACCGCTCAACGAGTATTTCCAATAATATTATCCGTTCCATATATGAAGATAGTAAAGGGAATATTTGGTTTGGAACGGGAGATGGTCTTAATAAATTGCCAGTTCATCAAATAAGGCAGAATAATCCAAACTTTACAGTTTTCAAGAATAAGAACAATGATCCATCGAGTTTGAGTCATAATTATATCTTGGCGATATTTGAAAGTCGTTATGGAGATTTATGGGTTGGAACGTTTGGTGGAGGATTAAATAAATTAGTACCCGCTAAAATTGGTAAAGAAGAAAGTTTTAAATCTTACACTGAAAAAGACGGACTTCCAAGTAATGTTATCAAAGGGATTTTAGAAGATAGTTATGGAAATATTTGGATGTCTACTAATAAAGGACTTTCCCGCTTTAATATAAAATCAGAAAAATTCAAAAATTATGATGTTAACGATGGTTTGCAGAGTAATGAATTTAGTGAATTAGCTTCTTTTAAACGACGAAATGGTGAACTTATTTTTGGTGGTGTTAATGGTTTTAATGCTTTTTATCCAAATCAGATTAAAGATAATTCAATTAAACCTAAAACCGTTTTTACCTCCTTTTCAATTTTTAATAAACCTATAAATATAGGTGAAGATTTTGATGGAAGAGTAATATTAAATCAATCCATTAATACTATTGAAGAAATAGAGTTATTGTATAGTGAAAATAGTTTTTCAGTTGAATTTTCAGCTTTAAATTATACAGCACCAAGAAAAAATAGTTATGCTTATAAGTTAGAAGGATTTAATGACGAATGGATTTACACCTCTTATAAAAACAGGTTGGCTACTTATACTAATTTAGCTCCAGGAACCTATACCTTATTAGTTAAATCCTCTAATAATGATGGTATATGGAGTGAGACACCATCTAAATTAAAAATTACTGTAGTTCCTCCATTTTGGCGAACAAATATTGCTTATTTCGTGTATTTATTGTTTTTTGTAGGCTTTTTAATGGCGCTTAGAAGGTTTGAAATTATTCGTTCTGCTAAAAAACACCAATTAGAATTAGAGGTATTTGAAAAAGAAAAACACGATGAAATGCATCGTTTGAAATTGGAGTTTTTCACCAACATTTCACATGAATTTAGAACACCGTTAACTTTAATAAAAGGGCCATTAGAATATTTGCAAAAAAACGGTGGTGCTATTGCGCCAGAGAAAGTTAATGAGCAATACGGAATCATGCATAAAAATATTGATTATTTATTGCGTTTGGTTAATCAATTGTTAGATTTTCGTAAGATGGACAAGGGGAAGATGGATTTAGTAGTTTGGAAAAGTAATATCATTGAGTTTTTAAAATTGGTAGGAGAACCTTTTCAGTTTTTGAGTCATAAGAAGAATATCAGTTTTCAAATTAATTCAAAACTTAATAATCCCTTAATTTGGTTTGATACCGATGCAATGGAGAAAATAATGAATAATTTACTTTCAAATGCATTCAAATTTACCTCTGAAGGAGGTAAAATAAGTATCGAAGTATTTGATGGTAAGGATCATTTATTGGTATCAGATCTAACCTTAATGGGGGAACCATCTGATTATATAGTTATTCAGGTGAAAGATTCAGGTTTAGGAATACCTACCCATCGATTAAAGTTTATTTTTGAACGTTTTTATGTAGACAGTGACTATAGAAAGGTAAATAGTGAAGGAACAGGAATTGGACTTGATTTTACCAAAAAATTAGTTGAATTACACCAAGGTTATATTGAAGTCACTAATAATAAGAAACGTGGTGCTTCGTTTTTTATCTGGTTGCCAAAAAAATCAAATGCTTATGAAAATATAAGTGGTATTTCTTTTGGAGGAGAAACAGAAAATAAAGTCTTCACTAGTGAATTAAACGCCGAAACACATGCTGTTGAAGTATTAGATGAAATTGTGGATCAAACAGAACATAAATCCAGGTCAAAAAAACCTATATTGTTAATCGTAGAAGATAATCCAGATATCAGAATTTTGATTAAAAACGGACTGGAAAAAACCTATGATATTTACGAAGCCGAAAATGGCCAACGCGGTATAGAATTAGCTCATAAATTAATGCCGAATATAGTCCTGACAGATATATTTATGCCTGTAATGGATGGTATCGAAATGTGTGATAAACTGAAAACAACCTCTGAAACAAGTCATATTCCTGTGGTTATGCTTACTGCTAAAACATCTCAAGAATGGGAGAAAGAAGGTTTGAAAAATGGTGCAGATGGTTATATTCGTAAACCATTTGACATGGAATTATTAGAATTAAAACTTAAAAACATTCTTAAGTATAGAGAAGAATTGCGCAGACGATTTAATAGAGACACAACTTTACAGCCTAATGAAGTTACCGTAACATCTGCTGATGAACGTTTTTTACAAAAAGCAATTGAAGTAGTGGAGAAACACATGATGAATACTGAATTTAGTGTGGAGCTGATGGTGAAAGAAATGGCATTGAGTCGTAGTAATTTGTATTTAAAAATTAAAGAATTAACGGGTTTATCTTCTAGTGAGTTTATACGAAATATTCGTTTGAAAAGAGCCATGCAATTGCTTGAACAAAGTGATCTTTCTGTCAAAGAAATTATGTACATGACGGGGTTTAATACTGCTTCATATTTTTCTAAATGTTTTAAAAAACAATTTGGTGTTATTCCAAGTAAATATTTAAGAGATTCAGATACTGAAGATGAAGATGATGTTATTGATGAACTGAATCCTCAAAATAAAAAATAGTTGATTTTAAACCCTGCTTCAGCAGGGTTTTCTATATGTTTTAATCTCGAAAAAATAAGATTGTTAAATAATTAATTTATGTATTAATTCCAAGTTAAGCGATTACGTTCCTCCCAATAAGATACTGGATTGGTGCGTAATAAACTTAGTTGCTTCATCTCTGAATGCAATAATATCAAATCAGGATGCAAAGCTTTTAGATTTTCTTCTAACTGATGTATGTTTGAAGCACCGCTTAAAACATAGTTAGGTTCAATGCTGTCTATCACAAAACGAATAACGATAGCATCAATACCTACGTTGTATTTTAGGGCTAAATTTTCTAATAGACTATAAGTTGCTTTGTTTTCTTTATTAAAAATTCTGCCGTTAGCCAAAGCTTCTTTAATAATTATGAATTTGCTTTTTGATTTTAAAATATTCAAAACTTCAAAGGTAGATTGTTCTAAAATATTGTATGTCACTTGAAAACTATCAAAGAGATAATCGTTATTGATTTTAATGTTTAGAGCTTCGAGTATAATTTTATTTTGATTCTCACCGCTGGTTGTAAGTCCTATTTGTATTCCAGTTTCTTTTTTAAGTTGGTATAGTTTATTCAAAATGGCGTCATTTTGGAGCACACCAGTTTCTAGGGTAGCCGAGTGAATTTGGTAAATGTTTAATTTAGGCAGTAATTCTTGAGAAACTTCCCATTGCTCAAGTAATTTATCTAGTGAATGTTCCTTTATTTCGTGTTTGCCATAGTATCCCAATTCCCAGTTTGCAACATAGGTATAACCCCATTTGGTGCCTAAAATGACATCCGAATGTTTTCGGTCGTTATTCCAGTCCATTAAGTAACGTTCGCCCTTTCCATAAGAAGGAGCGGTATCATAATAACGAATTCCTTTTTCGTAAGCAAAATCCAAAACTGAGAAAGCGTTTTCTCTAAATGCTTTCTCTGTTTTGTCAATATTTTTGTTTTCTCGAATGTTGATGTATTCGGGTCTTCCCAAAGCTGCTAAACCCATTCCTATTTTTGTTTTGATAGTCAAATGAAATTTGTTTTAAATTCAACATAATTTATAAAACAAAAATAGTGAAACTCAAAATACTGTAGGGTACCAAATAATTAAATATTGTTCAACATCAACAGTTTTCATCGCACAACCAAATCTATAGACTTTCAATCCATATTGGTTTAGTCAATCCATTTTATAAGTCATTACACCTATCAAAAGTGGGGGTATAAGTAAATAATTAATTAATAGTAGTATTTTAGTTTTTAATGATAACGAAAACTTTAATCTTCACAACAATATCTAAATACCAAATATTCAATAACTCACAATTTTGTCAATATCATTCTTGATAACTTTGATTCTACGGGCTTTTAAAATAGTTTGAGAAATGGTATATTAGCACAAAATCGATAAATTCCCAAAATGTCAGAGCAAAATCAATATACCGAAGATAATATTCGGTCACTGGACTGGAAAGAACACATTCGCATGCGTCCTGGTATGTACATTGGGAAATTGGGCGATGGTTCTTCACCGGATGATGGTATTTATATTTTATTAAAAGAAGTAATTGATAACTGTATCGATGAGTTTGTCATGGGTTCAGGGAAAACTATTGAGGTTTCTATCAAGGACAAAACCGTAGCAGTGCGTGATTATGGTCGTGGAATTCCGCTTGGGAAGGTGATTGATGTGGTTTCTAAAATGAATACTGGTGGTAAATACGACTCGTTAGCTTTTAAGAAATCCGTTGGTTTGAATGGAGTAGGAACCAAGGCGGTGAATGCTTTGTCAAACTATTTTAGAGTAGAATCAGTACGAGAAGATAAACAAAAGGCAGCGGAGTTTTCTGGGGGGAATTTGGTGTTAGAAGAAGATGTAATTGAAACTACCAAACGCAAAGGAACGAAGGTAACGTTTATTCCAGATGAAGCGATTTTTAAGAATTACAAGTTCCGATATGAGTATGTAATCAAAATGTTGAAGAACTACTGCTATCTTAATGCAGGATTGACAATTATATTTAACGGGGAAAAATATTTTTCAGATTATGGACTTCGTGATTTACTTGATGAAAATATTGCCGAGGAAGACAAGGTATATCCTATAATCCATATTAAATCTGAAGATATCGAGATTGCGATGACACACAGTAAATCGCAGTACAGTGAGGAATACCACTCGTTTGTAAATGGACAAAATACCACTCAGGGAGGAACGCACTTGGTGGCTTTTAGAGAGGCAATTGTAAAAACGATAAGAGAGTTTTATAATAAAAATTTTGAACCTTCAGATATTCGTAAATCTATTGTTTCTGCGGTAAGTATCAAGGTGATGGAACCTGTTTTTGAATCACAAACCAAAACCAAATTAGGTTCTACGGATATGGGTTCAGAAGAGGGAATGCCATCTGTACGTACGTTTATCAATGATTTTATAAAAAACAAATTAGATAATTATTTACATAAAAACCCTGAAACAGCTGATTTGCTGTTGCGCAAAATTTTGCAAGCAGAAAGAGAGCGAAAAGAACTTTCAGGAATTAGAAAATTAGCGAAAGACCGTGCCAAAAAAGCCAACCTTCACAACAAGAAATTGCGAGATTGTAGGGTACATTTAGCCGATATTAAAAACCCTCGTTACTTAGAAAGCACTTTATTTATTACGGAGGGAGATTCGGCTTCGGGATCAATAACCAAGTCGCGTGATGTAAATACCCAAGCGGTATTTAGTTTACGTGGTAAGCCCTTGAACTCGTACGGAATGAGCAAGAAGATTGTGTATGAGAATGAAGAATTCAACCTCTTGCAGGCCGCTTTGGATATTGAGGACGATATGGAAAACCTGCGTTACAACAACATTGTAATCGCTACCGATGCCGATGTCGATGGAATGCACATCAGACTACTATTGATTACGTTTTTCTTGCAGTTCTTCCCAGAATTAATCAAAGATGGTCATTTGTATATTTTGCAAACACCGTTGTTTAGGGTTCGAAACAAGAAAGAAACGATTTATTGCTATAGTGATGAAGAACGTAGAAATGCGATTGAAAAACTAAAACCAAAACCTGAGATTACTCGATTTAAGGGATTAGGAGAGATTTCGCCTGATGAATTCAAGCATTTTATTGGGGAAAGCATTCGTCTTGAACCGATTATGCTTGACAAAGCAACTTCTATTGAGAAATTATTAGAGTTCTATATGGGGAAGAATACGCCTGACCGTCAAGAATTTATCATCAAAAATTTGAAGGTGGAACTTGATGTGGTGGAGAAGGAGTAAAGTAAAATATAATTAGTGCCAATGTCAAAAAGCCATCTTAAT
>NZ_JBAWDL010000104.1:0-1993 GCF_049590715.1 Flavobacterium sp. | reverse complement strand
GATGTACAAGGTGTGTCTAAAGGTAAAGGTTTTCAAGGGGTTGTAAAACGTCACGGTTTTGGTGGTGTTGGACAAGCAACTCACGGTCAACATAACCGTTTAAGAGCGCCAGGATCTGTAGGAGCTTCATCTTATCCATCTAGAGTATTCAAAGGAATGCGTATGGCTGGACGTATGGGAGGCGAAAATGTAAACGTTCAAAACCTTAGAGTTTTAAAAGTAGTTGCTGAAAAGAATCTACTTGTGATTAAAGGATGTGTTCCTGGTCATAATAACTCTTATGTAATCATTCACAAGTAATGGAAGTAAAAGTATTAGATTTCAACGGAAAAGATACTGGCAGAAAAGTTCAACTTTCTGATTCAGTATTCGCAATTGAACCAAATAATCACGCTGTATACCTTGATGTTAAGCAATATTTAGCTAATCAAAGACAAGGGACGCACAAAGCTAAAGAAAGAGCTGAAGTTGCGGGAAGTACACGTAAGATTAAAAAACAAAAAGGAACTGGTACTGCTCGTGCAGGTAGTGCAAAGAATCCATTGTTTAAAGGTGGTGGAACAGTTTTCGGACCAAGACCAAGAAGTTATTCATTCAAATTGAATAAAAACTTGAAACGTTTGGCAAGAAAATCTGCTTTCTCAATCAAAGCAAAAGAGTCAAATATTATCGTTCTTGAGGACTTTAATTTTGAAGTACCAAACACTAAAAATTTCATTAACGTTTTGAAAGCTTTAGAGTTAGAGAATAAAAAATCACTATTCGTGTTGGGTAATACAAATAAAAATGTATATTTGTCGTCACGTAATTTAAAAGGGTCTGATGTGGTAAGTAGTTTAGAATTAAGTACTTACGCTATATTAAACGCTAATAATTTAGTGCTTTTGGAGAGTTCTTTGGAAGTAATTGAAGAAAATTTAAGTAAATAATAGGATATGAGTATCATAGTTAAACCTATAGTAACGGAAAAAGTAACCAAAGAAAGTGAAGTTTTAAACCGTTTTGGATTCGTTGTTAACAAAAAAGCAAACAAAGTTGAGATTAAGAAAGCTGTAGAAGCTGCTTATGGTGTAACGGTGTTAAGTGTTAATACAATGAATGTAAGACCAGATAGAACTACAAAATACACTAAAAGTGGTTTAATCAGTGGAAAGACAAATGCTATTAAAAAAGCAATTGTACAAGTACAAGCAGGAGAATCAATTGATTTTTACAACAATATCTAAGATAGAAAAATGTCAGTAAGAAAATTAAAACCTATTACCGCAGGTCAGCGATTTAGAGTTGTGAATGGTTATGACGCCATTACAACTGATAAGCCGGAACGCTCTTTGATAGCGCCGATAAAAAACTCTGGAGGTAGAAATAGTCAAGGAAAGATGACCATGCGTTATACGGGTGGTGGTCACAAGCAGAGATATCGTATTATTGATTTCAAAAGAACAAAGGAAGGAATTCCTGCGACAGTGAAATCAATCGAATATGATCCAAATCGTACTGCGTTTATCGCTTTGTTAGCTTATGCTGATGGAGAGAAAACATATGTTATTGCTCAAAACGGATTGAAAGTTGGTCAGAAATTAGTTTCTGGTCCAGAATCTCAACCTGAAATTGGTAATGCAATGCCTTTAAGCAGAATTCCATTAGGAACTGTAATCTCTTGTATTGAGTTAAGACCTGGTCAAGGAGCTGTTATTGCTCGTTCAGCTGGTACTTTTGCTCAATTAATGGCAAGAGACGGAAAATTTGCTACAATTAAAATGCCATCTGGTGAAACAAGATTAATCTTGTTAACTTGTTCGGCTACAATTGGAGCAGTATCTAATTCTGACCACCAATTAGTTGTGTCTGGTAAAGCAGGTAGAACAAGATGGTTAGGTAGAAGACCTAGAACAAGACCTGTTGCAATGAACCCTGTTGATCACCCAATGGGTGGTGGAGAAGGACGTTCTTCTGGTGGACATCCACGTTCAAGAAATGGAATACCAGCAAA
>NZ_JBAWDL010000103.1:0-3699 GCF_049590715.1 Flavobacterium sp. | reverse complement strand
ATTACAGTATAATATCAATTCGTTTTTATAATAATGCAAGTATATTTTCAGTTTTATAGAAGTAGCAGGCGGGCACAGAATGCAATTCTGCGCTAACGATTATGGTAAAAACAGTACTTCATAATTTTGTTTCTCGTCTTAAACGACTGCCTACCTAAATTTAACAGAACAACATAGCGTTTACAACACGTAAAACAAAAACAGAAGTAACTTGTAAAAAAGTAACTTCTGTTTTTTTTATGGGATTGAGCGATTGTTTTTTGGGTATTTCTTATATTCGTATTAGCTTGTATAATCAATGAAAAACAAATAAAGGATGAGTTTCTTAAAAAAGATGTTTTCCAAAAAAGGAGATGAAATCAATAGTTACGCAGCATTTTGGGAATGGTTTCAGGCTAATGAAGCTACTTTTTATAAAGTGGTAAAAGAAGGAACCTCAATCGAAAAAGACTTTTTTGAAAAACTGACTCCTATGTTGGATGCCTTGCATGAAGGTTATTTTTTTCTAACAGGTATGTGTGATGAAACTACTGCCGAATTGGTCATTACCGCTGAAGGCATTGTAAAAAACATTGTTTTTGTCGAAGAGCTAATAAAAGTTGCACCTCAGATTCCCAATTGGAAATTAACGGCTTTAAAATCAGAACTAGATATTGAAAACATACAAATCAGTATGGCAGGTTACGAGTTTAAAAGTGAAAACCTTTCTTTTTACGCCATAGAACACAAAAACTATCCTGACGAAGTAGATATTGTTATTGTATATGATGACTTTAACGAAGAAGATAAATCGGTAATAGTTAACGGTGCCTTTATATTCTTAGATAATTTTTTGGGCGAATTGAATTCGGTTACCACCATTGACAGCTTGGCTGTTGTTTCAAGAGAAGAAGCAAAAGAGGAATTGATTCCCATTGCCAAGTTGAAAAATTACCTGATTTGGAGAGAAAAAGAATTTGTTGAAAAATACAATGACTATCGTTACACCACTGAAAATGATAGTTTCTCTAGTTTAGAAGCGGAACTCACTAACGGAAAACCTTTGGTTGCCATTGTAAATTCCACTTTGCTAGAGTGGGAGAATAAAGCGTCACATCCATGGATTATGAGAGTAGTAATTCCGTTTAATGGAAACAAGAAAAACGGTATGCCGGATGATAAAACTTTTACTTTACTCAATCAAATAGAAGAAGAAATAATGAAGGAGCTGAAGGATGAAGATGGTTATTTGAACGTTGGAAGACAAACAGCAGATGGGGAAAGAGAAATTTACTTTGCTTGCAAAAATTTCCGTAAACCTTCAAAAGTGCTAAGTGTATTGATTCCTAAATATGATAACAAGTTTAAAATAAAGTACGATTTGTTTAAGGATAAGTACTGGCAAACTTTAGAAAGATTTAAACCGAGTTATTAAATAATTTAGTTTTATCTAATTTAGTATATTAGACATCCTTAAACACAAGGAGTTTTTAAAATAATAAAACCAAATTTGTGTTTGTAATTTATAAAAATCAGATAATGAAAAATAGACTTTTTTTACTTTTATTCTTGGTTGGGGTTTTCGGTAATGCACAATCCGAAAGCACAAAGACAAAACTTACTGAAATTAATGCGCAAGTAGCAAAAGAAACCGCCAAGTATAAAGACTCATTAACCAATGCGGGTGGAAGCTATGCTCAGCCTTTAGATATTGAATTTAAAACGGATGTTTACAATATAGAAAAACTAGCGGATAAAAAAATTGAAGTTGATTATTCGACTGCAGGAATGACGAATGTGGTGTTTGAACTCAATAATAATTATGATAAATTGTTGAATAAATATTATAGTATTTTGTTAAATAAATTGAGTGTAAAAGATCAAGAACAATTGAAAGTATCACAAAGAAATTGGCTAAAATTTAGAGATAGCGAAATAGAACTTATTGGGGTTATTTCGAAAGAAGAGTATACTGGTGGTGGAACAATTCAAAGTAATATTAGAGCAAGTCAGATATGTGATTTAACTAAAAATAGATTATTCGAAATTAAAGAACATTTGAGTCAATTTTTAGATTAAATTTTTAAAAAAAATACAAATAAAAAAATCGTATTGTTAGCAGTATTTATTTTTGCTTTCCTACTCATTCCCAGAAAGAAAGAGGCGTGATAGCCTCTTAAAATTATTAAAACTTATTGAACGATGACTGGATGGATGTTGGGGGGTTCCGTTCAACAACGGTTGCATTGTAAGCTCTTCAAACCCAATGAAACTCTAACTGTTGTAGTTATCCTTTATTTTAAGCGTCTGTCTTTTTCATCTATTTCCAAGTCATTTATGCTTGCAAATCTTTTTTTCATAAATCCATTTTCGTCAAACTCCCAATTTTCATTCCCATAAGAACGAAACCATTGTCCGCTATTATTTTGCCACTCGTATTCAAAACGAACAGCTATTTTGTTGTCTGTAAATGCCCATAATTCTTTTTTCAGTTTATAGTCTAATTCTTTATCCCATTTAGCAGTTAGAAATTCTTTTACTTCTTTTTGCCCATTGATGAATAAATGTCTATTTCGCCATTCTGTATCAATTGTGTAAGCAAGTGAAACTTTTTCAGGGTTTTTAGAATTCCAAGCATCTTCTGCCATTTGTACTTTCTGAGTTGCCGTTTCAAAGTTAAACGATGGAAGTGGTAGTTTCTGTTCCATTATTTTGATTTATTAAAGCGTTTACGATTGTTTTTGATTTGTTTACTGCCCATTGATTTTTGAAAAGTTGGCTTTCAACAATTGCACTTTCAAAGAGTAAATAAATATAATCTGCTAATTGTTTGTCAGCTATAATCTGTTTAAAATATTCTCGCAATTCATTTTTATGATTTTGAATTACATTTAAAATTTTTGTGTTGTCTGTAGGTATTTCAGAAAGTAAATTAAGGAAACTACTACTTGTCACGCTGAAAGCGTCTCACGATAGTTGAGCCACTTTGCAGAGACGCTTTCAGCGAGACAAATTGATCGGATTAGCTTGGGTTTTATAACTGTATTTGTCAATCTATGCGGGCACAGAATGTAATTTTGCGCTAACGTTTGTGCATATCCGAGCGGGTCTCACTTTAATACTAATCAACAAAGGTTTCTTTGATAACGTCTTTAGTTTGTGTTAGTTCTGTTTTGCTTAATTTCCCTAGTAGTTTTACTATTCTTTTTTTATCTACAGTTCTAATTTGGTCAACTGCAATCATTCCTTTTTTACCATTGTGTTTTATAGGGATTCTGGTGGGATATTCTTTCATACTCGAAGTCATAGGACAAATAACTATCGTACTCAAATGTTTATTCATTTCGTTTGGAGAAACGATGACACAAGGTCTTGTTTTTTGAATTTCACTTCCTAACGTTGGGTCTTGATTGACTAAAACTATGGCATATTGTGCTAATTCCATTCTTCAAAATCTTCATCGTTAAAAACATCATTCATTAGCATTTTATCATCTCCTTCTTCATTCATTTTTTCAAAAGCAGCTTCCCAGTTTTTTCTAGGAGTTTCAATAGGTTTTAGGATAATTTGCCCAGCTTCAAGTATAATTTCTACTTTGTCCTTAATATTGTATTTATCCAAAATGGTTTTGCTCAATCGCAAACCCTTTGAATTTCCTATTTTGATTATTGCAGTTTCCATAATTTGATGATTTATTGTTATTACAAAGTAACTACATTA
>NZ_JBAWDL010000102.1:0-32362 GCF_049590715.1 Flavobacterium sp. | reverse complement strand
AACTTGTATATATGCGAAACAAACCTTCGCATAGCTACCCGAATTTAGGTGTATAGGCGAAGGTTTGTTTCGCTTTTATAACTGTTTCAAATATATTATTTTTTTCTTACAAATCATCAAAGGGACTTTTTATTTGTTGAATACTTTTCGTACGCAAGAGGTATGAACTTCATTCATGTTATAGTATGTCTTAATACAACAACCGATGTATAAATATGAAAAACAAAACGTCGATATCTAGCCCCGATAGCAGTGGAAATCCTCTTGTGGAGCGATAGCGGAATAAGAGATTGCAACGCATAGCGGGAGGGAAGTTATTATGAAAACCAAACATTCTGCTCCTGAAAACAAAAATCCCCAACTACTTTCGTAATTGGGGATTGGGAATCTGTTATTTAAAAGGTTATTCTTTCACAATAACCCATTGACCTGAGGCTACTAAGCTTTCGGCTTTTTTGAATTTCATTTCTTGTGTTTGTCCGTTAGCCACGTTTTGAATCGTAACGGTGTCGTTGCGATTGATTTTTGGCATATCACGAGTGATCGTTTCGGTCACTTGACGTTGCTGTGTTTCGCCTGCTTCACGGTTGGCTGATTCGCTAGAGACGATTTCGTCTTTTTGAGTTTTGTAGTTCTCTTTTGGACGAGGAATTTCTCTTGCTTCGTGGATGATTTCCGGTGCGGATTGCTGTGGTAAATCCCCTTTGAAAAGGAATGAAATCACTTCTTTGTTAATTCCGTTCAACATGCTGCTGAACAAGTTGAAAGCTTCGAATTTGTAGATAAGCAACGGGTCTTTTTGCTCGTGAACGGCTAGCTGAACAGATTGTTTCAGCTCATCCATTTTGCGTAAGTGTTTTTTCCAAGCTTCGTCAACAATAGCTAGGGTGATGTTCTTTTCAAAATCAGCTACCAATTGTTTTCCTTGAGTTTCGTATGCTTTTTTCAAGTCGGTTACCACGTTCAACGATTTTACACCATCAGTAAATGGCACTACGATACGCTCAAACTGGTTGTTTTTATCTTCGTAAACATTAGCAATGATAGGGAAAGCTTCTCTAGCAGAACGTTCTGTTTTTTCGTTGTAATATTTAAGGGCTTCTTTGTAAACTTTACCCGTCAGTTCGATTTCAGTACCTTTTGTGAAATCAGCTTCGCTTATAGGTGACGTGATAGAGAAATAACGGATTACATCAAATTCGAATGCTTTGTAATCGTTAGTTGCTTTTGTGTTTTGCACTATCAATTCGCAAGTGTCATACAACATATTTGCGATGTCTAGTTTCAAACGTTCTCCAAACAAAGCATGACGACGACGTTTGTACACTACTTCACGTTGTGCATTCATCACATCATCATATTCTAATAAACGCTTACGAACACCAAAGTTGTTTTCTTCGACTTTCTTTTGAGCGCGCTCGATAGATTTTGTCATCATCGAGTGTTGGATTACTTCACCTTCTTCAAGACCCATTCGATCCATCACTTTAGCAACTCTTTCAGATCCAAACAAACGCATTAAGTTATCTTCTAGCGAAACGTAGAATTGTGAACTACCTACATCTCCTTGACGACCAGCACGACCACGTAACTGACGATCCACGCGACGAGAATCGTGACGCTCTGTACCTACGATGGCTAATCCACCTGCTGCTTTTACTTCGGCAGATAATTTGATATCCGTTCCACGACCTGCCATGTTAGTTGCAATCGTAACGACTCCTGGTTTACCTGCGTCCTCAACGATTTGGGCTTCTTGCTTGTGCATTTTAGCATTCAATACATTGTGTGTAACGCCTCTCATTTTAAGCATTCGGCTTAACAATTCAGAGATTTCAACCGATGTTGTTCCAATAAGAACTGGGCGACCTGCTTTAGACAATTCGGTTACATCTTCGATTACCGCGTTGAATTTTTCACGGGTTGTTTTGTAGATGAAATCTTCTTTATCTTGACGTGCCATTGGTCTGTTTGTTGGAATTTCAACAACGTCCAATTTGTATATTTCCCAAAGCTCTCCTGCCTCAGTAACTGCTGTTCCAGTCATACCGCCTAACTTGCTGTACATTCTGAAATAGTTTTGTAGTGTTACCGTTGCAAAAGTTTGCGTTGCTGCTTCGATTTTTACGTTTTCTTTGGCTTCAATCGCTTGGTGCAATCCATCAGAATAACGACGACCGTCCATGATACGACCAGTTTGCTCATCGACAATCATAATTTTGTTGTCCATGATAACGTATTCTACATCTTTTTCGAATAAAGCATAGGCTTTCAAAAGTTGTGTCAATGTATGGATACGCTCACTCTTGATACTGAAATCTTGGAACAAACGTTCTTTTTCTTCCGCTTCGGCATCTTTGTCTAATTTTTTCTTTTCGATAGCTGCAATTTCAGTTCCAATATCTGGAAGGACAAAAAAGTCAGCATCTGTATCTCCTGAAAGGTATTTGATACCATTGTCAGTCAACTCCACTTGGTTGTTTTTTTCTTCAATAACAAAATACAAAGCTTCATCAACCTTTGGCATTTCTTTATTGTTGTTCTCCATATAGGAGTTCTCTGTTTTTTGGAGCAATTGTTTGATTCCTTCTTCACTCAAAAACTTAATCAACGCTTTGTTTTTAGGCAAACTTCTATAAGCTCTCAAAAGGATAAAACCACCTTCTTTAGTGTTTCCTTCTTTGATTAATCTTTTAGCTTCTGATAAAAATCCATTCGCTAGTTGGCGTTGTAAGCTTACTAGGTTTTCGATTTTTGGTTTCAATTCGTTAAACTCATGGCGGTCTCCTTGAGGAACTGGTCCCGAGATAATTAATGGCGTACGAGCATCATCAATCAATACAGAATCCACCTCATCGACAATTGCGTAGTTGTGTTTTCTTTGTACCAAATCGTCTGGTGAATGCGTCATGTTATCACGCAAGTAGTCAAAACCAAATTCGTTATTGGTACCATAGGTAATATCGGCATTATAGGCGGCTCTTCTTCCTTCTGAACTTGGTTGGTGATTGTCAATACAATCTACTGTCATTCCGTGGAATTCAAATAAAGGCGCTTTCCAAGTACTATCACGTTTAGCCAAATAGTCATTCACGGTTACTAAATGTACTCCGTTTCCTGTCAAAGCATTCAAGTAAATAGGGAGTGTTGCCACTAATGTTTTTCCTTCTCCCGTTTGCATTTCAGCTACTTTACCTTCATGTAACACCATTCCGCCGATCAACTGTACGTCATAGTGAATCATGTCCCACGTAATGGCTTTACCCGCAGCATTCCATTGGTTTTTCCAAGTCGCTTTGTCTCCATCAACGGATACGTATGGTTTTGTTCCAGAGAACATTCTGTCTTTTTCGTTAGCAGTAACGGTGATTTCTGGATTGTCTTTAAAACGTCTTGCCGTTTCTTTTACTACTGCAAAAGCTTCAGGAAGAATTTCAAGTAATGTTTTTTCTGAAATTTCGTAAGCTTCTTTTTCAAGAGCATCGATTTTTTCATAAATAGTTTCTCTTTGATCGATGTCTTCCGTGTTTTCTACTTCTTCTTGAAGTGCTTTTATCTTAGAATCGATAGAAGCACGTGCTTCTTTGATTTGATCTTTGAAAAAGTAGGTACGTGCTCTTAAATCATCATGTGATAAGGTGATTAAGTGGCTTTCGAAACTTTTAATTTTTTTGAGGTAAGGTTGTAATGCCTTAACATCTTTCTCGGATTTATCTCCTACGAAAGCTTTTAAAATGCTGTTTATGAAACTCATAACTGTTTATGTTTCTGGTTTATTTTTTTAGTTTATGTTTAACCAAAAAAAAAGTCTCACAGGAGACTTTTTCTTAGTATTATTTTTTAATATTCGTCCTCATTCCAAAGATAATCTTCGTCAGTAGGATAATCAGGCCAAATTTCTTCCATCGATTCGTATATCTCCCCTTCGTCTTCAATAGACTGTAGGTTTTCTACCACTTCTAGTGGTGCTCCTGCACGTATAGCGTAGTCAATAAGTTCGTCTTTGTTAGCAGGCCACGGTGCATCACTTAGGTAGGATGCTAATTCTAATGTCCAATACATCTATTTATCGATTTAGTTTTGTGCAAAAATAATTTTTTTACTGAAAAAGACAAGTAAAAAATGATTTTTTTATATAAAAATTAAGAACGTATGTTTTTTAAGCCGCTTAGGAACTAAGTTTTTAAGGTGCATAGGACTTTATTCTCTCAGAATCTCAGTACCTTATTTCCTCGGAATCCATTTCACTTCTTCAGCGTTCAAATCAAAAGTCAACTTTCGTGCCAAGACAAAAAGGTAGTCAGAAAGTCGGTTTAGGTATTGAATCGTAAGTGGTTCTATAGGTTCTTGATGGTCTAAATGTACAGCTAAGCGTTCGGCTCTACGGCAAACACAACGTGCAATATGACAATATGACACTGTAGTATGTCCGCCAGGCAATACAAAATGTGTCATTGGTGGCAAAGCAGTTTCCATATTGTCAATTTCATTTTCCAATAATTGTATGTCATTTTGTAAAATTCCGAGGTTTTTTAACCGTGATTGTCCGTTTTTAAGCACTTCTTTTTCAGGTGGCGTTGCAAGAATAGCGCCCACAGTAAACAAACGGTCTTGAATTTCAATTAAGATTTCCTTATAATGTGAATCCATTTCTTGATCCCGAATGAGTCCTATGTAGGAATTCAACTCGTCTACCGTGCCGTAACTGTCAATCCTGATGTGGTCTTTAGGAACACGTGTTCCTCCAAAAAGTGCTGTGGTGCCACCGTCACCGGTTTTGGTGTATATTTTCATTTTTGTAAAAAAAGTTAAGTGTTATAGGTTAGGAGTTAGACGGTCGTAGATTAAGAATATATAATGTATTATTGGGATTTGAAACCAAAAACACATTACTCTTAACTCTTAACATCTAACTTTTTCCTCGTATCACTCTCAATCATCCCATCCCGCAAACGAATGACACGATGTGCATAAGCAGCAATTTCTTCTTCGTGGGTAACCAAAATAACTGTGTTACCATTAGCATGGATTTCGTTAAAAAGCGCCATGATTTCTAATGATGTTTTACTGTCCAAGTTTCCCGTAGGTTCATCGGCAAGGATAATAGAAGGGTTGTTTACCAATGCCCTTGCAACGGCTACCCGTTGGCGTTGTCCACCAGAGAGTTGGTTGGGTTGATGGTCCATTCGATCGGCTAGGCTTACTTGGTTTAAAACGACTTCGGCTCTAGCTTTTCGGTCAGATTTTGAATATCCAGCGTAAATCATTGGCAAAGCAACATTGTCTAGAGCTGTCATTCGAGGCAACAGATTAAACGTTTGGAATACAAAGCCAATTTCTTTGTTTCGAATGCCTGCTAGTTCATTGTCTTTCATTTTACTAACATCTTTACCATTCAAAATATAACTTCCAGAAGTAGGCGTGTCCAAACATCCCAAAAGATTCATCAAAGTCGATTTTCCAGAACCCGAGGGTCCCATAAGTGCTACATATTCTCCTTTGTTGATTTCTAAATCGATTCCTTTTAAAACATAAACGATTTCGTCACCTAGAGCAAAGTTTCGTTTGATGTTTGTAATCTTTATTAAAGGTTGGCTCATTTTGGATTTTGTAATGTCTGATTAAAAAAATAAAAGTACAAAATGTAATTGGAACTCTAGAGTACAAGTGTTTTTTAATGATTTTTTTTAAAGTAGTACGTGAAATCGGTCTCAAGTTTGGTACATTATACTCGAATTATAAAATGTTGTTTGGGTTGTTCGTATCTAAAGAAAACCAATCCCCATTGATAGGTGTCAATGGTGACTTTGACCTTTGGATGGTCTTTGATGATTTTCCAAGCCTCTTCCATTTCGGCAGACCAATGAATATCATCAAAAATCCAAACAGTATCATTATGCACCGTTGGCAACAACCGTTCAAAATAATTTAAAGTCGCCTTTTTCGAATGATTGCCGTCGAAGTAAATGAGTTTGAAGTTTGAAGTTTGAAGTTGAGAGCTGTCAAAATAAGCATCAAATTCAGTTGTGATACATTTTATATTGTTGATATTGAATTCTTTCAATTGTTTTTTTGCAATTGCCATCGTATTTGGGCAACCTTCGAGACTGGTAATTTGAGCATTTTTATTTCCGAAGGCTAAGGCAACAGTAGCTAATCCCAGCGAAGTTCCTAGTTCTAAAATCGTTTCAGGTTGAAAATACTCCACTATGCGATACAACAACTGAGCACGCTTTTGACTAATTCCAGCCGTTTTAGCAATTTTAGCAATTTGGCGATGGTTAGATTTAAAAATTTTCGAACCCGCACCAAAGTCGGTTACTTCAATCGTATTTTTATTTTCTAACAGGGATTGGCGGTAGTTTTTTAAAACCAAATAATAAGATTTTGGTTTTTTATCGTAAAAACATTTGGTAAGCAAAAGAAAAACAAACGGAGAATGTACTGCATGTTCGTTTTTGGAATGCCAAAGGAATTGTAAGTAGGATTTGATTTGGAAAAGCATTTTTTGAGTTTCAAAGTTTCAAAGGTACAAAGTTTCAAAGTTTCAAAGGAGCTAAGGTGTAAAGTTTTTTTAACCGCAGATTCGCTAATTTTTTTAGAAGTATTGTCAATAATCCGCTTAAAGGGTAATTAGCGCAAATTTATTCTGATCTAATTCTAGAAGACATTTTTTTTTTAAAATTAGCAAATCGTCGGTTATTTTTTAGCTTATGTATTTAGGAGTTACGACTTCCAAAACGTAGAGACTTTGTATCCTATCACTTTAGTCCCTCCAAAAAAAACTATATTTGCGAACTTAAAATAAAAGAAATACCATTTTTAGAAGATGATGCAGGAAGAACAACTACAAGAAATTACAATCACAACAGGAGAAATTGATCGTTGTATTGCTATTCTATCACAATTAAACACGGATACCGACCAGATTTTTGATATTCCAAAAGACCAAAGAACAGCTTTAATCAAAGCGGCTGGACAATTTGCACGTCCCGATCGTGACGAACTTTTGCGAAGAAAGAAAGATGGAAAAGCAGTAGCCAAACGCAAACAAGAAAAACGCGACAGAACGGCTCGTAAGGAAACAGGAATTCGTCATGCTCGTGAAGCAGCGGTATTTATGGCTCCAAAATTATTGGCTTCTACAGATTTGGCAAACAAAGAGCAATTAGAACTGGAAACCCCACGCAATTGTTATGTGTGTAAAACGTCATTTACTAAGATGCATCATTTTTACGATACGATGTGTACCGATTGTGGTGATTTTAATTATGCCAAACGTTTTCAAACTGCCGATGTCAAAGGGCAAATTGCTGTAATTACAGGTTCTCGATTAAAAATCGGCTATCATATTACATTAATGTTATTGCGTGGTGGTGCTACGGTGGTTGCTACAACCCGTTTTCCTGTTGATTCGGCTTTACGTTTTGCCAAAGAACCTGATTTTAAAGAATGGGAAGACCGATTGAAAATCCATGGTTTGGATTTAAGACATATTCCAAGTGTAGAGATTTTTTGTAATTTCATTGAACAAAAATACGGTCGATTAGATATACTGATTAATAATGCCGCTCAAACGGTGCGTCGTCCTTCAGGATTTTATAAACATTTAATGGAAAACGAAGAGCGTCCTATTTCAACCTTACCACTTCAAGCGCAAACACTATTATTAGATCATTTGAATTGTTTGGATGAATTGAAAGTGTTGACTTCAAGTATTTCTTCAAATCAAAACATGCCAGTGACATGGCACGGACCTGAACCAGGAATTGGATTGAGAGCTTCGGCACAATTATCCCAAATTCCGTATTCATTCGATAAGGCTTTGGTTGCCAATGAAGTTTTTCCAGAAGGAGAACTTGATGCTGATTTACAACAAGTTGATTTGCGAAAAACCAACAGTTGGCGATTGAAATTAGGTCAAATTGAAACGACGGAAATGATTGAAGTCCAGTTGGTGAATTCAGTTGCTCCTTTTGTTTTGTGCAACCGTTTGTCGGAACTGATGAGAAAAGACAATACTGGAAAAAAGCATATTATCAATGTATCGGCGATGGAAGGGAAATTTTACCGTGATTTTAAAGAAGCACGTCATCCGCATACCAATATGGCTAAAGCAGCTCTGAATATGTTAACGCATACCGCCGCTGGCGAATTAGCCAAAGTAGGCATCTTTATGAATGCTGTTGATACAGGCTGGGTGACTGATGAAGATCCAGCCGAGCTAGCCAAAAGAAAACAAGAGCAAGAAGATTTTCAACCACCATTAGATATTGTAGATGGAGCAGCGAGAGTAATGGATCCTTTATTTGACGGAATCAATACAGGCAAACACTGGCGCGGAAAATTCTTAAAAGATTATAACCCTATTGGGTGGTAAAATCCTCCCCCGACCCCTTCTAAGGAGGGGAGGGTATTGTGGATATGTTATTGTCTATAATGATGATGTAAGTATGTTCAAGCGTTCAGCTTAAAGGCTCTTACAATTCTTAAATGTTTTAAAAAATATCGGTGTCTCCTTAGTTTTTCTCCGTGAAATTATCCTTAGTAGTTTTGGAAAAGACTCGAAGTTCATAGCCCCGATTGCAGTGAAAATCCTCTGGTGTAGCGATAGCGGAACTAGAGATTGTAACGAAAAGCGGGAGGGGCCGTTGTTTTGGAAAAAGGTCGTCGTGCTCCTAAAATCCTTCCCCATCATTAAAATAGAACGTTTGAGAACCTCGTCCTAGACCGGCATTGACTACAAAATTGGTCAAGGTTTTTTTGTCGAGCAAAATACGTAAACCAATACCAGCAGCGGGCTGAATCGATTGGAATAATTTTACAGAACCAGCAACATCACTTGCGGTCGTGGCATTTGCAAAGACGGTGCCGCTAATCAATTGGTTGCGGGTGATAGGGAAACGATATTCGGTTTCGAAATATACTAAGTTAGCCCCTCGTATTAGCCCTTGAATGTACCCTTTTCCGCTTCGGCTGTTTTGATCCCAACCTATTGCAGGTAAGTTTAAATAAGGAAGATGGCCGCTAGTTACAAACTGACCATATGACCAGAATCCCAATACATGTTGCTTGTTTGTTTTACTCAGTGGGATAAAATACCTTGATTCTAATAATAAAGTGGTGCTTTGTTGTTGGGTGGTGTTTATTTTTGGGTTGAAACGGTAATTTAGATTAAAAAACAAGCCATTATTGGTATTGATTAGATTGTCTCGGGTGTCAAAAATAAAATTCAAACTCATTCCTTTTACACCATATTGCTCTGGGTTGAAACCATACTTTTGGGAATAATCGTAGTGATAAGTATGTTTATCATTAGAGACATCTAGTAGTTCATCGTTTATTTTACTATACGCATCAATGTGGATTCCTGCACCTGCAAAAAAGTTGGGTAGCAGGTTGTACGAAACGGTTTCGTGAAACTTGAAATAATTGTATTTCATAGGTTGCTCGATAGCCAAAAGATCAAAATTATCATATGCTTCGCCATACGGAATTATGGCTGAACCCAAACCGAAATTAGACTGCGAGAAAACGTAATAACGGCAATCGCCACTCAGGAAAAAAGTATCGTCCTTGAGGTACATATTGTTTTTTAGGTAAGTCAGGATTTGTTTTTTGGTACTATAAGAGGCGCCTCCTGAAATTAGCGAAATCTTATTCTCTGGATTTTTCTTAAAACTATATTGGCTAATAAATCCAAGAGTAAAACCATTTGCGGGCTGGTAACCAAGTGTTGGTAGAATTATCAAACTGGTTTTTTTATCTGGTTTTTCAGCTTTTATAGAGTCTTCTTTTTTGAATAGATCATAAAAAGTCCGCATAGGGTAGGTGGTTTCCTTATTGTCCTCTTGGGAAAAAGCAATTTGAGTAGCAAAGAGTACAAAAAAGAATGCTATTTTCAATTTCAAAGTAGAGGCGAAATTCATAAGGAGATGGAATAAGTTTAAAAAACAATAATTTTGAAAAAAGACTTATCACAGTCAAGGTGTAAATCTAATGTAAAAACACGATAAATACTTTGTTGCTCTAATTAAAGAAATTATATTATTAAAAAACCACAACAATTATTAATTGTTGCGGTTCTAGTTAAATTTTAGTGCAAAAATATTGATTAACGATGAATTTCTTTTGCTCGGTTTGATCTCCAGTCATTTTCAAAATATGTAGCATCTTCATTGTTGCGAGGGTGAACGCCCAATACAACGTGACCATCTTTAATTCCTGATTCATAAATTTTTGCTCTGTCTTCAGGAATACCAGATCCAACCAAAGCCCCTATAAGTCCTCCAGTGATACCTCCAGCACCAGCACCAGCTAATCCTGCTGCAAGTGGTCCCGCAATAATCAATCCTAAACCAGGAAGAACGACACTAGTTCCTAAAGCGGCTACCACGCCAACAATAGCACCAATAGTCCCTCCAATTGCAGAACCTGTTCCTGCGGTTTCTGCAGCTTTGCTTCCTAGATCTGAATGGTCATTTTTGTCTGAGTAATATCTCTCTCTCGTTTCATCGGACATGATAAGATTAATATCATCTTTAGCATATCCTCTTTCATGTAAAGTATTGTATGCTCTTTCTGTACTTTCACGATCTTCAAACATTCCTGTTAAAATTGGTCGTTTATTTTCTCCTGTGTTGTGTGTATTTTCCATTTGTATTTATTTTTATTTGTTATTAACTTTTACAAATGTAGAGAGGGGATGACTTATGTTATTTATAGAATTTCTGGAAAATGTTATATGTTGCTAATTCATAGATTTTTTATAATAAATTTTGCATAAAAAAAATCCCTAATAAAATTAATTTATTTAGGGATTTAGTTTTAGGTAAAAGATATGATTATCAGGGTTTATCCCTCCATCTTGGCCGAAAGTTCAAACCATCGTTCTTCCTTCGCTTCCATCTTACTGATAAGGTTTTGCAATTCTCTACCTTTCTTTTCAATATCAGTATCAACTACTTTACCATCAGCAAAAAGTTGTTCGATTTTCGCTTTGTCAAGTTCTAGGTCTTTGATTTCACGCTCTATTTTCTGGAATTCTTTTTGTTCGTTAAAGCTTAAGTTTCCTGTGGGATTCTTTTGCTTCCATTCTTTTTTCTCTGTTTTATTATCTTCTTTTTGAGCAACATCAGCACTGTCTTCGTAGCTTCTAAAATCAGAATAGTTTCCAGGGAAAGTTTCAATCTCACCTTGTCCTCTAAAAACAAATAACTGATCCACAATCTTATCCATAAAGTACCTGTCGTGAGATACCACAAGCAAACAGCCAGGATAATCCATCAAGAAACTTTCTAGAACATTCAAAGTCACGATGTCTAAATCGTTAGTAGGCTCATCGAGAATCAAGAAGTTCGGATTCTGAATCAAAACAGTACACAAATATAAACGTTTCAATTCGCCACCACTCAATCGGTCTACAAAATCATATTGTTTTTTAGAGTCAAAAAGGAAACGCTCCAATAATTGCGAAGCCGAAATCAATCGTCCTTTCATCAACGGAATAAATTCTCCGTATTCTTTAATGACATCAATAACACGTTGTCCTGGTTTTGGGTTGATTCCGCTTTGGGTATAATACCCCACTTTGATGGTTTCACCAATCACCACTCTACCACTGTCAAGAGGTAAAGTTCCAGTGACCAAGTTCAAGAAAGTTGATTTTCCAGTTCCATTTTTACCAATAATTCCGATGCGTTCTCCGGGTTGGAAATCAAAACTAAAGTTGTCTAAAATGACATGGTCTTTGAATTTTTTCGAGATTTTGTGTAACTCGATAATCTTGTTCCCCATGCGTTCCATGTTGATTTCAAGTTCGACCTTGTTCTCCTTACGGCGACTTTGGGCTTTTTCCTTGATTTCATAAAAGTCATCTTGACGAGATTTCGATTTGGTAGTTCTCGCCTTCGGTTGGCGACGCATCCATTCCAATTCTTTTACAAATAAGTTTTGTGCTTTATCTACACTCGCATTTTCTGAGGCGATGCGTTCCTCTTTTTTTTGTAAATAATACGAGTAATTTCCTTTGTATTGGTATATTTTTCCGTTGTCCAATTCGATGATTTCGTTACACACACGTTCTAGGAAGAAACGGTCATGTGTTACCATAAACAACGTAATGTTTTCTTTTGCAAAATAGCTTTCTAACCACTCAATCATCTCCAAGTCCAAGTGATTCGTAGGTTCATCCAAAATTAATAAATCAGGACGGTTAATCAAGATAATTGCTAGTGACAAACGTTTTTTCTGTCCACCAGAAAGGTTTTTGACCTTCAACTTGAAATCTTCTAATTTTAGTTTGAACAAAATCTGCTTGTACTGCGTTTCAAAATCCCAAGCATTGTGCTGATCCATTCCGTCAAAGGCTTTTTGGTAAGCCTCTTCATCTTCGGGATTTTCTAATGCTTTTTCATAAGCCTCAATGATTTTCAAGGTTTCATTGTCGGACGCAAAAATACTTTCTTCAATTGTCAATTCGTCTTGCAAATTATTGTCTTGTGAAAGAAACGCCATACGGATGCTCTTCCGCAAAATAACTTGCCCTGTATCAGGCTCGTCAAAACCATTGATGATGTTCATAATGGTGGTTTTTCCCGAACCATTTTTGGCAATAAAAGCAATTTTTTGATCCTTGTTAATCCCAAAAGAGATGTTTTCAAACAGGGTGCGTTCTCCAAAGGATTTTGATATATTTTCGACTGAAAGGTAATTCACGAGTGTATTTTTTTTGCAAAAGTAAACTATTCCATTGTATTTGAGTAGTTATAGAGAAAGGTTTTAGGCAAAGAGATAAGTTTTAAAGGAAGATATGGAAGTTTTAAAAAAAGTTATTCCTCTGAAACCATTCCTGCTTTTTGTTACAACTATTTGGTTTCGTCTCCTTTTTTACGTACTGGTAATATCTTTCTTTAGGTGCTCTACCATTACAAGAAAAAGTTATTTTTGACCTGCATAGGCTTGCCACTACAATCAAGCTTAAAAAAACACTAGAGTTTATTGTGTTAGCAATGACTTATTTAGGTTTTACAAAGTTCTTTTCAATAGCTTTAATCATTTCTCCTGCAATGTCTTTATTGGTAGCGCCTTCAATTCCTTCTAGTCCAGGAGAGGAGTTAACCTCTAGTAATAATGGGCCTTTTGAAGAACGAATAATATCTACTCCTGCTACTTTTAGATCCATAGCTTTGGTGGCTTTAATAGCGATTCTCTTTTCTTCGGCTGTGGCCTTTATTACGGATGCTGTACCTCCTAAGTGGATATTGGCTCTAAATTCACCTGGCATAGCTTCTCTTTGAATAGAGGCTACTACTTTACCGTCAATAACAAAACAACGAATGTCTTTTCCGTTAGCTTCCTTAATAAATTCTTGAACAAGAATGTTTGCATTAACACTTTTGAAGGCATTAATAACACTTTCAGCAGCTTTTTTTGTTTCTGCAAGAACGACACCTTTACCTTGTGTGCCTTCCAATAATTTTACTATTAATGGTGGTCCACCAACCATTTTAATTAAATCATTCGTATCCAAAGGGGAATTGGCAAATCCTGTTGTAGGAATGTCGATGCCACTATGTAGTAATAATTGTAACGAGTATAATTTATCTCGAGATTGCGTAATGGCACTGGCTGAGTTTAAGCAAAAAACCTTTAGAGCTTCAAATTGTCTGGTTAAGGCACATCCGTAAAAAGTGATACTTGGTCTAATTCGTGGAATAATAGCATCAAATTTATCTAAGATAAGACCACCGCGATAGTGAATTTCTGGTGTTTTAGCATCCAAACGCATGTAACATTCTTTAATGTTTAAAAAGTGCATTTCATGTCCACGCATTTCGCCAGCTTCCATGATTCTTTTATTGCTATATAATTCAGGATTACTAGCTAGCACACCAATACGTAAACCTGTACTAGCTTTTTCTGAATTTTTGTATAAATCTTTAAGATTGTCAGTAGAGGGTTGTCCTAATAAATAATTTTGTTCAGGGTCAACTAATATTCTTCCGCTCATAGCTTCACGTCCTAAAAGCATTCTAAAACCCATGGAATCTCGATTGGTCAATGTCATTTCGATTGTCCATATAGAATCTCCAATTTGTAGTGTGGTTTGAATTACATATCGTTGTTCTCTAAAACCGCTTGAGCTTTTTACGATTCGTTTATCGATCAAAGGGGCTTCGCAGTGTATTACTGTTTTTTGATTGTTTTGAATAGGGTTGATGTCAAATTTCACCCAATTAGTTTCGTTTTTTATGAATGGGGCAATGTTTACAGCATGTAAAGCTGAGGTTTTAGCGCCTGAATCTACTCGTGCTTTTATTGTTGGAATTCCTAATTCAGGAAAGGAACACCATTCTTCACTACCGAGTATCATTTTATTTTGAGACATATTTTTGGGTTTGTTTGATCTATTTTTAGAAGGGGTAAAAGTAGATATTGTTTTCCGAAATAAAGTGGAAATATATTTAAAAAAAACAAACCCGTTATGTTAATAAAACGTAACGGGTTATTTTAATTATTAGTTCATTTTAATTTATGGGTTGGTAGCTTCTCCAGCTTTATGAATGGCTACTGATAGTTCTTGAGAACCATCTTCAATATCCATGAATATTTCATCGCCAGAATGAATTTTTGAACTAATAATTTCTTCAGCAAGCGTGTCTTCCACGTATTTTTGAATGGCTCTTTTTAGTGGTCTGGCACCAAATTGCTTATCAAATCCTTTTTCGGCGATAAAGCTTTTTGCTTTGTCAGATAACTTTAAAGCATAACCTAATTCAGCAATTCTTGCGTATAGTTTCTTTAATTCTATTTCAATAATTAAATCGATGTCTTCTTTCTCTAAAGCATTGAATACAATAACATCATCAATTCGGTTTAAAAACTCTGGAGCAAACGTTTTCTTCAAGGCATTTTCAATAATGCTTTTAGAATTATCGTCAGCTTGTGCTACTTTGGCAGCAGTTCCAAAACCAACACCTTGACCAAAATCTTTCAACTGTCTTGCGCCAACATTAGATGTCATGATGATAATAGTATTTTTAAAGTCAATTTTTCGACCTAAACTATCTGTCAAATACCCATCATCCAATACTTGTAGCATCATATTGAAAACATCAGGATGTGCTTTTTCTATTTCGTCTAATAATACTACAGCATACGGTTTTCTTCTTACTTTTTCGGTTAGTTGTCCGCCTTCTTCGTAACCTACGTATCCTGGAGGTGCTCCTACTAATCTAGAAATAGCAAATTTCTCCATATATTCACTCATGTCAATACGAACTAAAGCGTCTTCAGAATCAAATAATTCTTTAGCTAATACTTTAGCTAATTGTGTTTTACCTACACCTGTTTGTCCAAGGAAAATAAATGATCCAATTGGTCTGTTTGGATCTTTTAAACCCGCTCTATTTCTTTGGATGGAGCGAGCAATTTTTAATACCGCTTCTTTTTGGCCAATTACTTTGCTTTCGATTAATTCAGGTAATTTAGCCAGTTTGTTGCTTTCTGTTTGTGCAATACGATTTACAGGGATACCAGTCATCATAGAAACAACATCGGCAACATTGTCTTCGGTAACTTCGATACGGTTGTTTTTAGCATCTTCTTCCCATTGTTCTTGAGCGATAGCTAAATCTTTTTCAAGGCGTTTTTCATCATCGCGAAGTTTGGCTGCTTCTTCATATTTTTGTTTTTTAACAACAACATTTTTAAGCTCTCGAATATCTTCTAATTGACGTTCTAAATCCAAAATCTGTTTTGGAACTTCGATATTAGTAATGTGTACTCTTGAGCCTGCTTCGTCTAAAGCATCAATAGCTTTGTCTGGAAGGAAACGTTCAGACATGTATCTGTTTGTTAATTTAACACAAGCTTCAATAGCTTCTTGTGAGTAAGTAACATTATGATGGTCTTCGTATTTGTTTTTGATATTATTTAAAATCATAATCGTTTCATCAACAGATGTTGGTTCGACAATGATTTTTTGAAAACGTCTTTCAAGAGCACCATCTTTTTCAATATATTGTCTATATTCATCAAGTGTTGTTGCTCCAATACACTGGATTTCACCTCTTGCTAAGGCAGGTTTGAACATGTTAGATGCGTCAAGTGAGCCAGTTGCTCCACCAGCACCAACAATAGTATGAATTTCATCAATGAAAAGAATAATATCATCGTTTTTTTCTAATTCGTTCATAACTGCTTTCATTCGCTCTTCAAACTGACCGCGATATTTAGTGCCAGCAACAAGGCTAGCGAGATCTAAAGTAACTACTCTTTTGTTAAATAGAATACGCGATACTTTCTTTTGAATAATGCGCAAAGCTAAGCCTTCAGCAATAGCAGATTTACCCACACCAGGTTCTCCAATTAGAAGGGGGTTGTTTTTTTTGCGTCGACTCAAAATTTGGCTTACACGTTCAATTTCTTTTTCACGTCCTACAACTGGGTCTAATTTTCCTTCTTCGGCCATTTCAGTTAAATCTCTACCAAAATTGTCTAATACTGGTGTTTTAGATTTTTTATTTGACTTATTTGAAGGATTGTTGAAGTTGCCTTCTTTTAGACTGTCATCTTGTCCTAGATCATCATTGTATGAATCTGTAGCTCTAGGTAAATTTTCTAAGAATTCTTCTTCGTTTGGTGTCATATTTAGATATTGTTCTTTAGCTATATCATAATCTATTTTAAGTTTATTTAATAGCTTGGTTGTTGGGTCGTTTTCGTTTCTTAAAATACAAAGCAATAAATGCGCAGTACTAATAGAGGTGCTTTGAAAAACTTTAGCTTCTAAGAAAGTAGTTTTTAAAGCTCTTTCAGCTTGTCGGGTCAGATGCAGGTTTTTCTTTTCAATATTAGTCTCTGTGCTAGGTATTGCGGGGCTTAGAATTTCAACTTTTCTCCGTAGGTGTTCTAAATCAACAGAGAGACTGTTTAATATATTTATCGCTTTACCGTTACCATCCCTTAAGATGCCAAGCATTAAATGTTCGGTCCCTATAAAGTCATGACCTAGTCGCAAAGCTTCTTCTTTGCTATAAGTAATAACGTCCTTTACTCTTGGTGAAAAATTATCATCCATAATAATATATATTGGTATCAGTAAATTTAGTGAATTAGTATTTTAAAAACAAAAATCATTCCTTTAACTAGTCTTGACAGCTAATTGACGAAAAAAATAGTAAATTACCTCGAAAGAAGGTTTATTTTATTAAACAAATCAGTCTTATTTTTGTTAATAAATCATTGAAATTAGTGTATGGAAAAGCTTTGAAAAATTTCAAAAAGCTGTATATTGGCACGTTTTGAAACTAATATAATATTTAATATAATAACTTATGTCTGAAGGAGAAAAGTTAATTCCTATTAACATTGAAGATGAAATGAAAACGGCCTATATCGATTATTCAATGTCGGTAATTGTATCAAGGGCACTTCCAGATGTTAGAGATGGCTTGAAACCAGTACATCGTAGAGTGCTATTTGGAATGCATGATTTAGGGGTGAACTCAAGATCTGCTCACAAAAAGTCTGCAAGAATTGTTGGGGAAGTTTTAGGAAAGTATCACCCACATGGAGATACTTCTGTATATGACGCTATGGTTCGTATGGCTCAAGAATGGAGTATGCGTTATTTATTAATTGATGGTCAAGGTAACTTTGGATCAGTAGATGGGGATAGTCCAGCAGCGATGCGTTATACAGAAGCTAGAATGCGTAAGATTTCGGAGGAAATTTTAGCTGATATAGACAAAGAAACAGTTGACTTTAAATTGAACTTTGATGATACGTTACAAGAGCCAACAGTAATGCCAACACGTGTTCCTACGTTATTGATCAATGGAGCAACAGGAATTGCAGTAGGTATGGCAACTAATATGCCACCACATAATCTTACAGAAGTTATCAATGGTACTTTGGCCTATATGGACAACAATGACATTGAAATTGATGAATTAATAACACATATTAAAGCACCGGATTTTCCAACTGGTGGTGTGATTTATGGTTATGAAGGTGTTCGTGAAGCATTCAAAACAGGTAGAGGACGTGTTGTAATGCGTGCAAAGGTTGGTTTTGAAGAAGTGGATGGTAGAGAGTCGATTATCGTTACTGAAATTCCATACCAAGTCAATAAAGCAGATATGATCAAACGTACTGCTGATTTGGTAAACGAGAAAAAAATTGAAGGAATAGCCAATATTCGTGATGAATCAGATAGAAACGGTATGCGTATCGTTTATATTTTGAAACGTGATGCAACTCCAAATGTGGTATTAAATACCTTATATAAATACACACAATTACAATCTTCATTCAGTGTTAATAATATTGCGATTGTAAAAGGTCGTCCGCAAATGTTGAATCTTAAAGATTTAATTTACCATTTTGTGGAGCACCGTCACGATGTAGTGATTAGAAGAACGCAGTTTGAATTGCGTAAGGCTGAAGAAAGAGCGCATATTTTAGAAGGTTTAATTATTGCTTCAGATAATATTGATGAAGTGATTGCTTTGATTCGCGGGTCTAAAAATACCGAAGAAGCAAGAGAAAAATTAATCGAAAGATTCAAATTATCGGACATTCAAGCAAGAGCAATTGTAGAAATGCGTTTGCGTCAATTAACAGGTTTGGAGCAAGACAAGTTAAGAGCTGAGTATGATGAGTTAATGAAATTAATTGATCACTTGAAAGCGTTATTAGCTGATGTTAATTTAAGAATTGCTTTGATCAAAGAAGAGCTTACCGAAATTAGAGATAAATACGGAGATGAGCGTCGTTCTACTATTGAGTATTCAGGTGGTGATGTAAGTATCGAAGATTTGATTGCTGATGAAAATGTAGTTATTACAATCTCACATGCAGGATACATTAAGCGTACGAACCTAACAGAGTACAAAACTCAAAATAGAGGTGGAGTAGGGCAAAAAAGTGCTGGAACAAGAGATCAAGATTTCTTAGAGCACATGTTTGTGGCTACAAATCATCAATATATGATGTTCTTTACTCAAAAAGGAAAATGTTTCTGGATGCGCGTTTACGAAATTCCAGAAGGAAGTAAAACCGCTAAGGGTAGAGCAATTCAAAACTTAGTTAATATTGAAAGCGACGATAAAGTAAAAGCGTTTATTTGTACACAAGATCTAAAAGATCAAGAGTATATCAAAGGGCATAATTTAGTAATGGTAACCAAACAAGGTCAAGTTAAAAAGACTTCTTTGGAGAAATATTCTAAGCCTAGAGTAAATGGAGTTGCTGCTATTACAATTAAAGATGGTGATGAATTATTAGAAGCTAAATTAACAAACGGTGAAAGTCAAATTATTTTGGCTGTAAAATCAGGTAAATTAGTTCGTTTTGAAGAAACTAAAACACGTCCGATGGGAAGAACAGCTTCTGGAGTACGTGGAATTACTTTAAAAGATGAATCGGATGAGGTAATTGGAATGGTAACTATTGATAAAGACAATATAAACGATTCCCAAATTTTAGTAGTAACTGAAAATGGCTACGGTAAACGTACTAAACTGGTTGATGAAGACGGTGAGGATGTTTATAGAATTACCAATCGTGGTGGTAAAGGAGTTAAAACGCTGAATATCACTGAGAAAACAGGTAGTTTGATTTCTATTAATGCCGTTTCTGATGCTGATGATTTGATGATTATCAATAAATCAGGATTGACTATACGAATGGCTATTGAAGATCTCCGTGTTATGGGACGTGCAACTCAAGGAGTAAAATTGATTAACCTTAAAGGAAAAGATTCAATCGCTGCAGTTACTAAAGTAATGAAAGATGATGTTGAAGAAATAGTAGTTGATGAAGAAGGTAATGTTATTGAGACTGTTGCAATCGAAAGGGTAAAACCAGTTCTTGAAGTTTTGGAAGATGATGGTGTTTCTGACGAGGACGAAGAGGACGAAGAGGAGATAATCGACGACGAGGATGAAGCTGATGATGATTCTGATGACGATGAATCATAGTAAATTTATTTTAAGCTAAACTAACTAATTTAAATATTATAATTATGAAAAGTAAAAATGTAATACTTGCATCAGCATTATTGATATCGGTAGCTACTTTTGCTCAAAAAGATCAGCTGAAAGCAGCTGAAAAAGCATTGAAAAAAGGAAATATTCAAGAAGTGGATAGTCAATTAAATCAAGCTGAGTCCTTAATTTCCGGTGCTTCTGATGCTGAAAAAGCTCAATATTATTTTTTGAGAAAAACCGTTTATATGGATGCGGTGGATAAGAATATTGAAGTTGATAAAAATCTATCTTTGGCAGCCAAAGCTTCATTGGAAGTTGTAGCTGTTGAAAAAAAAGCAGGCAAATTAGAGTATACTAATGAAGTGCTTAAAACAATCTCTAAGGTAAAAGATAGGTTGATTAATGGGGCAATTGCAGATTCAAAGGAAGAGAAGTTTAAAGAGGGAGCTTCAAAATTATATGATGCTTATTTATTAGATAAAAAAGATACTTTGAATTTGTATTATGCTGCAAGTTTTGAGTTGAATGGTAAGGATTATGACCGAGCTCTCATAAATTTACAAGAGTTAAGGAAATTAGGTTTTACAGGTAAATCTAAAAATTTTGTAGCAACTAGTGTTATCTCAGATAAAGAAGAGCCTTTTGCAACTAAAGAGGAAAGGGATAGAATGGTAAAGCTGAAAACTCATATCAAACCTAGGATTGAAGTAGTGGAATCTAAACAAGGTGAAATTTATAAGAATATCGCTTTGATTTTGATTCAACAAAAAAAGAATGATGAGGCTAAGAAAGTGATAGCAGAAGCTAGAGAATTGAACCCAAAAGACGCTTCGTTGGCGGTAACTGAGGCTAATTTATATTTAGAATCGAAAGATTTTGTAACGTATAAAAAATTGGTTTCGGATATTTTAGCTAAGAATCCAAATGATGCCGATTTACTATTTAACTTAGGAGTTGTTAGTAATAATGCTAAAAACAAAGCAGAAGCGCAGGAGTATTATTTAAAAGCAATTGAGGTAAATCCTAAATATATTAATGCTTATGTTAATTTGGTAGCCTTAAAGTTAGAGGCTGAAACGCCAATTAATGCAGAGATGAATAAATTAGGAACATCTGATAAAGACAATAAAAGATATGCCGTACTGAAAGAAGAAAAGAAAAAAATATATCAAAGTGTCATTCCTTACCTTGTAAAGGCGTTAGAAATTGATCCTAAAAATAATGATATAGGAACAACTCTTATGAGTGTTTATGGTGCATTAGAGATGTCAGCTGAAAAAAAAGCGTTAAAAGCAAAGTTAGGTAAATAACCACATTTTTAATTAGATTAAAACAACAAACCCGCTTAGTTTCTAAGCGGGTTTATTGTTTTTATGTCTTTTTTTATTTATTCCAAATTTCCCAAGATTTTTCAGCTTGGTATTCAAGCATACTTAAGCCATTTTTGGTTTGTGCCCCTTTGGCTTTTGCATTTTTAAGAAATTGGGTTTCGGCAGGATTGTAAATTAAGTCGTAAGCAATATGTTTTTTTGAAAAAAAATCGTAAGGAATGGCAGGAGACGCTTCAATATTTGGGCTTGTCCCTACAGGAGTACTATTGATGATGATATGGTATTCATTAAAAAATTCTTCGTTTAATTGACTATAGTCTATAGTATTTTCTTTGTTTCCGCGGGAGACAAAAATGTAGTCGATTCCTAATTCTGATAAAGCAAAAGCAACACCTTTGGAAGCACCACCAGTACCCAATATTAATGCTTTTTTATGGTGCGATTGTAACAAAGGTTCTAGTGATTTTTTAAAACCGTAGTAATCAGTGTTATACCCTTTTAGTTTTCCTTTTTTAGTAAACTTTATCGTATTTACAGCTCCTATTTTGGCTGCTTTTTTAGATAATTTATCTAAATAGGGAATAACCACTTCTTTGTATGGAATTGTTACATTGATTCCTTTTATTTCTGGTTGATTTTCTTTTACAATTTCAGGGAAAAGTTCGATTTCAGTAATGTCAAAATTTTCATAACTACAGCCTTCGTAGTCTCCTGATTCGAATTTCTCTTTAAAATAACCTCTCGAAAAAGAGTAGCTAATATTTTTACCTAGTAAACCAAAGCGTTTTTTGTTAATAGCAACCATTCTTATTTTTTATGTTTTGCAATATAATTTTGTACTGTTTTTTTTGTCCAAACGATCGGGAAAAGATCTTCAAGTATGATATAGTTGTCAAAATTAAGGCGCAATCCATTACTTAAATGGAATTTAGCTTTAACATTGTCTTGAGTCATAAAGTATAATCCTGCTAATCGGTATTCTATTTCATTGGATTCAGGGTAGAATTCAGTGGCTTGCAGTAGGGTTAGTATGGCGCCATCAAATTCACCTAAGAATTGTAATAAGTCCACCCAAAACAACCAGGTATCTAGTTCTGTATCGCCAAATTCAACTGCTTTTCTATAACCAAACTCTGCTTCTTCAAAAAAGTTCATTTGTTTATTAATAGTGGCGTATCTTTTCCAATATAATTTATTTTGATTGTCAATAGCTAATGCTTTGTTGACATAAAATAATGCTTTCTGAAAATTGTTTTGACGAACATAGAAATCTGTAATAGCAATCCATCCTTTGTCTAAAAGAGGGTCTTCGTGTACCGTGTCGTTGAAAAACTTTAGAGCAAATGCCGTATTTCCAAGCTTTTCATGACATTTTCCAATTCTTAATAAAGCATAGGAAGTGGCATCATCTAGTTCAATCGTACGTTTGTAGCTCTCAATTGCTTTTTCGTATTGATTCAAACGTTCGTAAGCTTTTGCTTTTTCCATATAAGCGCCTAAGAAATCTTCATCTATTAAGGTCGCGTAATCAAAAGCACGTATAGCTTCATCGTATTGTGTCAGGCCATAGTGCAAGCGTCCTTTTTGATGCCAGGCAATTTCGCTGTAGGGGTTTTTGTCTATGTATTGATTTAAGTATTCAATTGCTTCTGCGTTTTGGTCTAAAAACTCAAAACAATACACAACATTATACAAGGCAGTTTGATCTTCTAAATCTTCTTCTAAACAATTGATAAAGCTCTCTTTTGCTTGTTCAAGATTGTCCATGAATAAGTATTCCATTCCAATTAAATTATACACATCAGCATAATCATCGGTGAATTTTAAAGCAATTTTCAGGTATTCTACTGCTTTTTCATGTTGGTCTCTCTTAGAACAGATATTTGCCTTCTGAATGTAGATTTCTTCATTGTTAGGCTCAATAGCATAGAGTTCATTGAGTAATTTTTCGGCAATTTCTAGCTTATCCTCAAAAATCAGCATTTCTACTTGTACCAATTTCAAACCAGTTGATTTTGGGTGTTGGTCTAAAGCTAACTTAAGAGCTTTTTTAGCTAATGCAGTCTTACCCATATCTAGATAATGAAGAATGATTTCTTCAAATTCTTCGGAGTCAAAAAAGAAGACCTTATTGGTTTTCAACATCGACTCAAATTTAGATAAAGATAAGTTGTAGTTTTCTTCTTCGTCGCTTAATTGCATACTGTTGTTTTTTTTAGAATTTAGCCTATTTAAAGTTAGGCATCATTACTTTTATGAGGAAGAAAAAAGATAATTGTTGTGAACAATTTAATTAACAATCTCAAATGAGTTAATTAATGATGGTTTTGTTATAAATTATTGGTTTCCTATTATTAAAGCTACTTCGTTCATTACCTCTATCATTGTTGCACAACCTTCACGAATTTCTTCTTCGGAAATAGTCAAAGGAGGGGTAATCCGTATGGCACAACCTTCAAAAAGGAGCCAAAATAATATTAGCCCTTTTTCTTGACACCTTAAAATTACTTCATTTGTTATGTCTGCGCTTTTTGTCATTGGCGCAAGCATTAATCCTTTTCCTCTTATTTCTTGTATCAAAGGGTGTACCAAAAGTGATCTAAAGAGCTTTTCTTTCTCTAAAGTCTCTTGCATTAGATCCGTTTCGATGATTTCTTGTAAAGTTGCTAAACAGGCTGACGCAATGACAGGGTGACCACCAAAGGTTGTAATATGCCCTAATTTAGGATTTTCAGTCAATAAATCCATCATCGCTGATGAGGCTGTAAAAGCACCTACAGGCATACCGCCACCCATTCCTTTGCCCATTGCTATAATATCAGGAACAACATCATAGTTTTGAAAACCAAACAGTTTTCCTGTTCTACCAAAACCAGGTTGGATTTCATCCAAAATCATCATCGCTCCCACTTCGGTACAACGTTGACGTACTTTTTTTAAATAATCATTAAATGGTTCTATAAAACCAGCACCGCCTTGAATGGTTTCTAATAAAACCCCAGCTGTTTTAGTGGTAATTTTCAGTAAATCTTCTTCGTTATTAAAAGTGATAAAATCAACATCAGGAAGTAAGGGTCTAAATGCTTGTTTTCGTTCTTCAAAACCCATGACACTCATTGATCCCATTGTATTGCCATGATAGGCATTATGACAAGAAATTAACTGGCTACGTTCTGTAACTCTTCGAGCAAGTTTTAACGAACCTTCAATTGCTTCGGTACCGGAATTGACTAAATATGTTTTATTCAGTGGAGCAGGTAGGAGTGAAGCAATTAATTTACAATATGCCACAGCTGGACTTTGCGAGTATTCGCCATAAACCATAACATGCGAATATTTGTCCAACTGGTCTTTAATTGCTTGATTGACCCTCGGGTGTTGATGCCCTAAAGTACAAGCCGAAACACCAGCAACAAAGTCTAAATATTTCTTGTTATTAGTATCATAGATATAAGAACCTACAGCATGCGAAACTTCCATACCCAAAGGATAAGGAGAGGTTTGTGCTTGGTATTTTATAAAGTCAGGATTCATGTTTTTGTTATTTATTTTAGTCCTTAGTTATTAGTACCTAGTCCTTAGTCCTTTTTTAGATCACGTATATTGAGCAATGGACTAAGTGCTAATAACTAACTTACTCTTACTCCATATTTTTTAGCTCATGTTTTATAAAGCTATAAACTGGGTACTAATAACTAAGGACTAAAAAAAAACTACTTCTTTTTCTTCCTCTTATCGTAATCCAGTGTTTCCTTTCGTATTTTCATAGGAACATTTATTTTTCCTTTCTCTACTTCGCCTTCTTTAACTAGTTTATCGTGGAGTTCATTGTCTTCGTCTGAGAAAATATCGTCTTTGGTTTTAATGCGTTCGTCACCGCGCCAGTTTAAACCTCTCAGTTTTCTAGCATTTTCTGGTAGTTCATCTTCTGGATAAATATCGCCATCAACTTGTTTGTAAAAGGTGATTGTTTCAGCAGTATTGTTTTCTAAAATCATATTGATTTTACTACTCACATTTTTATTGATACCTATCAGCTCCTGTACCTCGTTACGCATATAGTAAATTACTTCGGCATTTTTAATCACATCTACTTCGTGGAGTTTTCCATCAACAAATTTACCATATAAATTCAATCCCTTGACTTGATTGTAGCCCGTTCCTATAGTGTCCTTAGAGACCATAAATGTATTGTTGAGGACTTTTAGGGAATCCAATTTTCGCGTGGTGTTATCGCCTATCAAGTGCATAATATCACCAGTGATTTGGTTTTCACCATTCCAAAGAATTGGGTTTCCTATGAGTTTAGTCAATGCATTTTTAGAACTCGAATGAAGCGAATCGCATTTTCCACTCATATCCACTTTAAAGAAGCGAACATTGTTAAAAGCTCTAATCACTCTCGAACCTTCAGGTCCAGTAACCATCAGCTTTTTTCCGTGAATGTAAACCGAATCCTTATCGACTAAGTTGATCGCTACCGCTCTTTTGGTCACAAAAAGCGAATCTTTCTTTTTGTACATTTCAGCATAATGTCCTTTGACGATTCCTTTATTGATGGTATCTGTAATTTTTACATTTCGAGTTGCCGATGCAAATTCTTTATTTCGATCATAATACAAACTATCGCCTTCAATTAAACGGTCATCATACCTAATATAAGATTTTCTCAGAAAATGCGCCAAATTCTTTTTCGTATCATAAAACCCTTTTTCAGTATAAATATAATTGGCTTTACTGGTAATTGTGGATGGACCAAAGAGATACGAATGTCCTGAATTACTGTAATAGTCTAAATGATTTGATTTAATCACATACGTTGGATTTGTGATAGTTACGGCCGTCAAAAACTGAAACTTTTTTTGCGTAGCATAATAACGACCTGACTTTGATTTCAAAACATTATCACGGTTCGTAATAATCCCATTTGTATTGTAATACACCTCCTGAGTATTTCGGTTAAAGTTTATAGTGTCCGTTGCTAAAGTAGCATCAGGCGAGCTCATTACAGCATTTCCCGTAGCAAATGCCTGTTTCATATTACCATTGTACTCTGCATATTTACTGTTGAGGTAAAGGGTGTCTCCTTGTACAATTTGCACATTTCCAAAGGCTTTAATGTAGTTTTCTTTCTGAAAATAATACGCCTTGTTACATGTCAAAACAACTCCATCATGCAATACACTTACATTTCCAGTAAGTAAAAAAGCATCGGGTATTTCGGTTTCATTTACATCTGCAAAGTCAGAATGTTCAATGATGATTTTCTTCGGTGTTTGCGCCTCAATAGCATGGGAACTAAGTAAAATCAAACAAAAACTGATATAAAATAGGAATTGCTTCAAAGGATTTATTTTTTGCCAAATTTAGGAAAAAACCAACCAATCTACACCTCAAAATCTTCCAAGTTTTCAAAAGAGTGTCATAAAGTTTTATTAACACTATTTTTAACTAGGGTGTGCCTCTATTGTGTCAAGAGGCTTACTATTCTTTGTATTAATAAAGCCCCTCGCAACAATGCTGTTGGTGTGAGAGGCGCACTCCGTTAGTTTCTAGCGGAGCCGTGTACTCGATTGTGCGTTCGGGTTTTTATTTATTAATAGTTTTCGTTTCAATTAATTTATTATTTCTACTCCATTCACTCCACGAACCTACATAAAGTTTTGGAATTTCCAGTTCAGCGTATGCCATTGCTAAAAGTGAATGACAAGCTGTAACTCCAGAACCACAATGAACAATTATATTTTCTGTGTTGATGTGTCCAAATACTTTTTCATATTTATGTTTTAGCAAATTCGGAGTTAAAAACAATCCGTTTTCGTCCAAATTTTCAGTAAAAGGAACATTTATTGATCCTGGAATATGTCCAGCAACTAAATCTATTGGTTCTGTTTCTCCGTTATATCGTTCTTCATCACGAACATCAATAATGATATGATTTTCGGTTTTCGACAATTTTTCAACTTCTTCCATTTCTGCAATTTTCAATTTCCAATTTTCAACCTTATATAATTCAGTTTTGTTGGTTACTTCAGTATTTGAACTAACTGGAAAATTTATTTTTTCCGCTTCTTGAATTCCGCCATTTAAAACTTGAACTTGTTCGTGTCCAACTGATTTCAACATCCACCATAATCTTGCTCCTGCATTTGAACCATTTTTATCATCGTAAATTACGATATGGCTTTTTGAAGAAATTCCAAGATTTGATAACGTTTTTGCGAAATTTTCAATTTTTGGTAATGGATGTCTTCCGCCAATTGACAAATCATCTTTAATATCTGCAAGGTGTGTATTTAAATCTACAAATATTGCTCCTTCTAAATGTTTCGTTTCATAATTTGATTTTGCATTCTTTCCATTACTAACGTCAACAATAATTAAATTTTCAGATTTATATAATTTCAACAATTCTGATGCTTGGATAATTGGAGAGATATTTACATTCATTTTTTGATTTCTATTTAGGTTCATTATCGCTCGAAACTTCTAACTAATGTTTTTTGTAAATAATTAAAAACCAAGTAGTTAAAAGATTGAAATCATTTGCTGAAAACTGATAATTCTCTACTTGTTTTTGAAATCTTTTTTGAACGGCTAGTTTTCTTTTTTCGTCCAAATATAAATATTCTTTTGGATTATGGTAAGGGATATTTTTTGCAACCATATTCCAAATGATTACACCAAGTTTTCGAGCAGTTGCATTTATGGCAGATACTCTTCCTTTTCTAAAATTAATTCGATGAAAGAAATCTCTCAAAGGTGTTGATTCTTTTAAATTTCCAATTGCATTGGTAGCATTTCTGAGTGCAATTTTTAAGCGATTACTGCCTTTTGGAATTCTGCTATTAAGTACTTTTCCTCCACTAATTTTGTTGTTGGGAGTAAGTCTAAGCCAACTCTCAAATTGGTTGGCTGTACTGAATTTTTTGATTCCGTCTAAACCCACTTCACTCATTAAGATAAGTAGTGTTTGATAGCTAAAACCTTCTATTTTTAGCAAATCAACTCCTTCAAAATATTGATACCCCATCAAATTTAGGTCTATGTTTTTTGGTGTGTTTTTATTGACTCTTTTGTGAATTTTTGGATCAGTGTAATGTTGCTTTTTGTTGTGGTCATTATCAATTTGTTCGTGTAATAATTTTTCAATCTCAAGGTCGCATTCTTTAATTTGAGATTGAAGATTTTTATACATTTTGAATTCTTGGTTTAACCAAATAGATAATCTTTTCGACCATTGGTTTGTAGTGCTTTTGCCATTTCTTGCTCGGATTTTTTACAATTTCCGTTGCGTAATTCGGCTAATTTTTCGGGACTAGTTTCTCTATTGCAGATCGCTTCGATTATTTTTAAGCCTGTCAAACCACAAATATCCTTAACAATTACATCTAATCGAAGATTTAAAAGACGTAGGTACTTTTGCATTTTCTTGCTTGTGTCTGCCGCAACATTTATTAAACTGGCTCTGTGACGGCAATAAGTTCGGAGTTGTTCGGTTTGTAAATCAGGTAAAAAACTTCATGATAATAAGCCAATAGAATGTAACTTTTGAATCCATTGACAATCTTGCACATCGGTTTTTCTTCCTTTAATATTTTTAGTAAATTTACCATTACAAAGAATTACCTAAAAACCATCATTTAGCAAAACTGCATATAAGGCTTGCCAATAGGTGCCTGTGCTTTCCATTGCTACGCTCTAAATGCCATTTTCTTTAAGCCAATTAGAAATTGCTTTTAGGTCTTCATTATAAACACCAAACTCTCTTACGTGTTCTTCTTTTTGACCAACAGCTACAAAATGGCTTCTGCTTCCAATGTCAATTCCTGCTGCTTTTGGATTGACAATTTCCATTGAAATTTGATTTTGTTCTTTCATTTTTAAAACATTTTAGGATTAATAAAATGCTCAAAGAGGAAGCTCTTCCGGATAAAATAGAATATTCTAATCGGGGTTACAAAAAATTGTACCACCACTGGAGTCATCACACGCTTCCCAACCAGAATGACGCACGTGCTATTACGCAACAGTCTTTAATCGGCCTTGCATTGAGCATAGCTAATTTATGAATTTTTACGTAATGATCGTTAGCTTACGGGTTAGGGCGCGAGTCTAGGGGGAATGACGCCTAACGGCTATCAATCCTTAACTGATGCTTACATCGAACTTAATCCATCATTTTGCGAACCGTCGAGTACGTGACCGTACGCTCGGTGGTGTGAGAGGCACACTCTGTTAGTTTCTAGAGAGCCGTGTACTCGATTATTATTTTAGCGGGCCAAAAAGTGTCTTCAACAAAAATAGAGTAATTAGGATTCAGTTTCAGTATACAAATTTAGAAGCTACTTTAAAGGATTCTGTTTAATTTTAGTTGAATATTGAACTGAGTGAAACGGTTACATTTTTGGATATTTTATTTCGTACTAAATATGGAATTTGAATATCAAAATCATCTGTGTTTAATGAAAAGTCCGAAAGAATTTCGATGCCATCATCAGTATGATTTATTTTTCCCGTGATGGAGATGTCTTTTGATTGTCCATGAATTGTTATTTTTCCTTTGATTAAATAGAGTGTTGGAATAGTTGATAGAATGTTCAATTCAAATTTTTCAATAAGACCTTTGAAAGTAGCTACAGGATAGCGTCTTGTTTCTAAATAATTTTCATTAAAATGTTCTTCCATTAAACTGCGTTCAAATTGGAATTTTTTCATCGGAATTTCAAAAGAAAGATACCCTCTTTTAGTGTTCAAAGCCCCTCTGACAGCTTCGTTTTTGGCGGCAACAGGTTCGGAAATAGGTACAGAAGCTTCAAATAAAACAATAGCATTTTTAACTGTCAATATCTTTTGAGAATAGGAGGCAGTAACAAGAAAAAGTAAAAATAAGAGTAGAGGATTTTTCATAATAGAAAAATTTAGAGCTTCCTTTAAAGTTACGATTTTTTTAGGAAAATAAAAACAAAAAAACACTAAAAAATACGATTTTTAGTGTCTTTTTCTATTGGTTAATACAGTTTTAAAGAGTAGTAGTCTCTACGTTAGTTGATTAGGTTGGATTTATTTTTCATTCGCTTCAGCTAAAATATTTTTAAAGTGATTTTTTGGTTTTCAACCTGTTTCTTTAAATTTTATTGTAAATTATAAGGAGATTGCTCTTTGCGAATTTCGGTTACAAAATAATTTGTATCTCCCCACCACGGAAACGTTTTATAACGTTCTTTATATTTTAGTTTGACGTATTGTCCTTCTAAGTTTTGCAATTGATTGATTACTTCTTTGTCTTGATCTAAAACGGAGAATGAAAATATTTGTGATCCAGAAAGTCCTTGACTTAATTCTCCTTCCCAAGTTTTGAAAATCACTCCTTTGTAACTAAATTTTATTAAATGTCCAGAACGAACCCCTGTACTATAAGAGGCTGAATAGACAAAGGCGAAATAAAGGGCAGTGCATAAAATAAATATTCCGATGAAGTATCCAATGAATTTTTTCATGAGTTTTAGTTATTAAGTTGGTTGTCATCTTTATCAGCTCTAGCTAAAATGTTTTCAGGAAGTGATTTTTTAGCTTTTGCTCCCATCTTTTTTAATTTTTCGACACTCACGATGAGGTTTCCTTTTCCTTCAAAAAGTTTGTTCATAGCACCACTATATTCTATTTTACTTTCATCGATCTTTTTACCAATTTTAATTAGATCGCTTAAGAATCCTTCAAATTTATCATAAAGCGCCCCTGCCTGACGTGCAATTTCAAAAGCATTTTCTTGTTGCTTTTGATTTGTCCACATACTATCAATGGTGCGTAAAGTTGCTAATAGAGTAGCAGGGGTAACGATTACAATATTTTTCTCAAATGCTTTGTTATACAAACTGGTATCTTCATTTAATGCAATGGCAAAGGCAGGCTCAATTGGGATGAATAATAAAACAAAATCAGGGCTTTCTATTTGATATAAATCTTGATAGTTTTTGTTTCCAAGTTGTTCAACGTGACGTTTGATGGAATTGGTATGTTCTTTTAGGTAAATTATTCTTAGTTCATCATCCTCTTCGTTGATGTATTTTTCATAAGCTGTCAAAGAAACTTTTGAATCGACAATCATTTTCTTCCCATCAGGTAAATTGATTACTACGTCTGGAAACACTCTGTTTCCCTCTTCAGCGGTAAAACTTTGTTGAACTTCGTATTCACGTCCTTTTTCTAAGCCTGATTTTTCTAATACACGTTCTAGTACCAGTTCGCCCCAGTTTCCTTGCATTTTGCTATCGCCTTTTAAGGCTTTGGTTAAGTTGAGAGTTTCCTTGCTCATTTGTAGATTCATCTCGCGAAGCCCTAAGATTTGCTGGCGTAAAGCAGAGTGGTAATCGATACTTTCTTTGTGAGTATCTTCGACTTTTTTCTCAAACAACTGAATTTTGTCTTGTAGTGGTGTCAAGATATTCTTCATGTTTTCTTTGTTCTGTTCGGTGAACTTATTGGATTTTTCATCCAAGATTTTATTGGCAAGGTTTTCAAATTCCTTGGTGAATTTTTCTTGTAGTTTTTCGACTTCCTCCTTCTGCTCTTTGTTGCGCTCCCATAGGTTTTCAAAATCGACTTCTTTTTTCGAAAGTTGGATGGCAAGACTGTCTTTTTCGCTCCGAATCAATTCTTTTTCTGCCTGACTATTTTCAAGTTGTTTTTCGAATGCCGTTTTCTCATTTATAATTTGTTCTTTGTGTTGGTTCAATTGTGTGTTCAACCCATTTAGTTTTTCTTCAAGACCACTTTTTTCTGCCTGAAAACGAGCTGATAATAACATTTTTCCAATTATAAAACCAAGTGCTAACGCAATAATGAAAATCAATAAAAAAGAAATTATTGTAGGCATAGAAGTGTTGTTTTTTTATAGAGAGTAAAAGTAATAATAAATTATAGTGATGTGGTAGGGTAGTATTGAAATTTTTTTGAATCACGTAGGGACCGGTCGCGACCTGTCCGTACATGTGCCTGTTCGTACATGCGATCCAGTTTGTAATTGCATTAATT
>NZ_JBAWDL010000101.1:0-2866 GCF_049590715.1 Flavobacterium sp. | reverse complement strand
CTTCAAGTGCCCAAACCTCCATCTCTCCAAAACGCTGACCTCCAAATTGAGCTTTACCTCCAAGTGGTTGTTGTGTAATCAACGAGTATGGTCCGATAGAACGTGCGTGCATCTTATCATCAACCATATGTCCTAATTTCAACATATAAATTACACCTACGGTTGCTGCTTGATGGAAACGCTCTCCTGTACCACCATCATAAAGATGTGTATGTCCAAAACGTGGAATTCCAGCTTCGTCAGTCAATTCATTAATTTGATCAAGTGAAGCACCGTCAAAAATTGGAGTAGCATATTTTCTACCTAATTTCTGTCCAGCCCATCCAAGAACAGTTTCATAAATTTGACCAATGTTCATACGAGAAGGTACCCCTAGTGGATTCAATACGATATCAACTGGTGTTCCATCTTCTAAGAAAGGCATATCTTCATGACGTACAATACGAGCAACAATACCTTTGTTACCGTGACGTCCTGCCATTTTATCTCCCACTTTCAACTTACGTTTCTTAGCGATATAAACCTTAGCTAATTTCAAAATTCCTGATGGTAATTCATCACCAACAGTAATAGTGAACTTCTCTCTTCTTAACGCTCCTTGTAAATCGTTCAACTTAATTTTATAGTTATGAATTAAATCATTCACCATTTTATTAGTTGCATCATCAGCTACCCATTGACCTTTGCTTAAATGAGCAAAATCTTCAACAGCGTAAAGCATTTTTTGAGTGTATTTTTTACCTTTTGGTAAAACTTCTTCACCCAAATCATTCATTACACCTTGTGATGTTTTTCCGTTTACGATTAAGAAAAGTTTTTCAATTAATTTATCTTTTAGTTCAGAAAATTTAACTTCAAAGTCCATTTCAAGTGCTCCTAAAGCATCTTTATCTTGGGTACGTTTGCGCTTATCTTTTACTGCTCTTGCAAATAATTTTTTATCCAAAACAACACCATGAAGTGATGGAGAAGCTTTCAATGAAGCATCTTTTACATCACCTGCTTTGTCTCCGAAGATTGCACGAAGCAATTTCTCTTCAGGAGTAGGATCAGATTCTCCTTTTGGAGTAATTTTACCGATAAGAATATCACCAGGTTTCACCTCGGCACCAATTCTAATCATCCCGTTTTCATCTAAGTCTTTTGTAGCCTCTTCAGAAACGTTAGGAATATCATTCGTTAACTCTTCGTTACCTAATTTTGTATCTCTTACTTCTAATGAGTAATCGTCTACGTGGATTGAAGTAAAGATATCATCACGAACTACTTTTTCAGAAATTACAATCGCATCCTCAAAGTTATATCCTTTCCATGGCATAAACGCTACTTTTAGGTTACGACCTAAAGCAAGCTCACCATTTTGAGTAGCATAACCCTCAGACAATACTTGACCAGGAATCACTCTATCACCTTTTCTTACGATCGGTTTCAAGTTGATACTTGTTCCTTGATTTGTTTTTCTAAATTTAATTAAGTTATAGGTCTTATCATCAGCATCAAAACTTACCATTCTTTCCTCTTCAGAACGATCATATTTGATTGTGATAATATTAGCATCAACATATTCTACAGTACCATGCCCTTCAGCATTAATCAATACTCTAGAATCAGAAGCTACTTGACGCTCTAAACCAGTTCCAACAATTGGAGCTTCAGGACGAATTAATGGTACGGCCTGACGCATCATGTTAGATCCCATCAATGCTCTATTCGCATCATCATGTTCCAAGAAAGGAATCAATGAAGCCGAAATAGATGCAATTTGATTAGGAGCAACGTCTGTATAGTGCAATTCCTTAGGATCAACAACAGGGAAATCGGCATCTTGCTTAGCAATTACATTTTCATCTGTTATTCTTCCATTTTCATCAAAATTAATATTTGCCTGAGCAATTAATTTTTCTTCTTCCTCTTCAGCACTTAAATAGATTGGCTCACTTTTGAAATCAACAACACCATCAGTTACTTTGCGGTAAGGTGTCTCAATGAATCCCATTCCGTTAACTTTAGCATAAACACCAAGAGATGAGATCAAACCAATGTTTGGTCCCTCTGGAGTTTCAATCGGACATAAACGCCCGTAATGCGTATAGTGAACGTCACGAACCTCAAATCCAGCTCTCTCTCTCGAAAGTCCACCTGGTCCTAGGGCTGATAATCTTCTTTTGTGTGTAATCTCAGCTAATGGATTCGTTTGATCCATAAATTGAGACAACTGGTTTGTTCCAAAGAAAGAGTTGATTACTGATGATAATGTTTTTGCATTAATCAAATCAATAGGTGTAAATACCTCGTTATCTCTAACGTTCATTCTCTCGCGAATAGTTCTAGCCATACGTGCTAAACCAACACCGAATTGTTGTGACAATTGTTCTCCAACTGTTCTAACACGACGGTTTGATAAGTGGTCAATATCATCAATATCTGCTTTCGCGTTTATCAACTCAATTAAATACTTCACGATAGTTATGATATCTTCTTTGGTAAGCACTTGCTTTTCCATTGGGATATCCAACTGTAATTTTTTATTCATTCTATAACGACCTACTTCACCTAAGTTGTAACGTTGGTCAGAAAAGAATAATTTATCAATAATACCACGAGCAGTTTCCTCATCAGGCGGTTCAGCGTTACGCAATTGTCTGTAAATATGCTCAACAGCTTCTTTTTCAGAGTTTGTTGGATCTTTTTGTAGCGTATTATGAATGATAGAATAATCTGCTAAATTATTATCTTCTTTGTGCAACAAAATAGACTTTACGTTTGAATCAATGATTTCTTCGACATTATCTTTATCAATAATGGTGTCTCTATCAAGGATAATTTCATTACGTTCAATAGAAACAACTTCGCCAGTATCTTCATC
>NZ_JBAWDL010000100.1:0-3013 GCF_049590715.1 Flavobacterium sp. | reverse complement strand
AACTCTTTTCGAAGTATTGGATTATCAAAATCTTGATTCAATTGGTCGATATACAACAAATTAATTACTTTTTTATCTTCGGATAGGGTTTCAAGATCTTTTTCTAAGTTGCGGTATTCTGTTTTGTAAATTGATTTTTCAATTGCAATTTTGTTATTTGGATTAAAATTCAAAGGCACTGGGTTGAATTGAAAAAAGACAAAAACCATCACACCCGTTAAAAGAATGAAAAACTGCATTGGAACTTTTAGTAATCCGTTCATGATTAATCCCATTTGGCTTTCTCGAACAGATTTCCCGGAAAGATAACGTCCTACTTGTGATTGATCTGTTCCAAAATAAGCTAAAGCTAAAAAGAAACCACCTGTGATTCCACTCCAAAAAGTATATTTATCTTCAGGATCAGTGGAGAAACTAACAATATTCATCTTGGAGTTTGCGCCAGCAATATGCATTGCATTACTAAAAGTCATGTCATTAGGTAAAAAGCGAAGAATCAAGAAAAAGGTAATGAACATCCCCGACATAATCACAAACATTTGTTGTTTTTGGGTTACATTGACCGCTTTGGTTCCTCCTGAAAATGTATAAATAATTACTAATACCCCAATAACGATATTCATATAGGTCAAATTCCAGCCTAACAAAGCGGATAAAATAATCGCTGGAGCATAGATTGTTAATCCTGTTCCTAACCCCCTTTGGAACAAAAATAAAACAGCTGCGAGAGAACGGGTTTTTAAATCAAATCGTTTTTCTAAGTATTCATAAGCAGTATAAACTTTGTATTTATGGTAAATAGGAATAAACGTTAAACAAATAACAATCATGGCAATTGGTAGTCCAAAATAAAACTGAATAAACCCCATTCCATCATGGTAGGCTTGACCAGGAGTGGATAAAAATGTAATCGCACTCGCCTGAGTTGCCATAACTGATAAACCTACTGTATGCCAAGGTGTTTCATTTCCGCCCAAAATAAAGTCTTGTACATTTTTACTTCCTTTGGTTTTCCAAGCCCCGTAAATTACTATAAATAAAAGGGTAAAAATGAGTATAATCCAATCAAATAGTTGCATCGTTTATGAGTATAATTTCATTATTAAATAAAAAATAGTGATGTAAATTGCATTAGCAATGAGCACCCAAGTATATTTTTTCTCCCATTTGGTCTTTTTTTTAGTTTTCATACTTTTGTAAATTAAGGTTTTGTGGGTTTTATTTCAGTAGGTGTGTTTTTTAAAGCAATAAGATTAGCCATCAAGCGATAAGCACCTGATACTCCTTCGGGTAATTCTCTAAAAAAACTTAAACCAGTATAAATATAATAACCTTTGCCATAGGAAGCGATAAGTAAAGCACCATTTTTTGGACTTTCGCCTGTATCATTTGAAGAGAGAATAGGGGTGAAAGCTGCATCATACTCATTTGGATAATACAAACCTTGCTCTTGTGTCCATCCTTTAAAATCGTTTGTTGTGATCTTGTTGGGATAATTTAAAGCGGGATGATTGGGATTTATAAAATGTACGGTCGCATTTTCTTCAGTCACTCGGTCACTAGATATTTTCAATGGATATGGAGCTAATTGCACTTCGGGCAATAGACTAGGAGTATTGTATTGTACCAACATTGTTTTGCCTTCTTTTACAAAATTGAATAATATTTGTTGTTTACTAACTAACTCTTCAATAACGTTATATGCACGAATTCCAGTGATGATAACATCCAAGGATTTTAAGGTTTCCGTATTAATTTCTTCAGGATTCAGGAGAGTAAGATCGTATCCCATTTGGATAAGGCTTTCTGGAATCGCATCGCCAGCTCCCATGATATAGCCAATTTTTTGAGTTCCAATTTTTAAGTCTAATTTTATAAATTTAGCTTTTGCAGATTTTAATATTTGTTGTTTGGTGATATGTGGATAGTCAATTGTTATTTGGTCGTTATCGTATTGTTTTTCGTTCAGCTTAATGATGCTTTTTGCAAAAACTTCAGTGCTTTCTAAAGGAGGTGTCACATCAAAATAAAACAATTTCTCAGTTCCTTTTTTCTTTATTTCGAAAGGAATATCTGTTGGAGTAACGATCCAATTATCAGGTAATTCTAATTTTAAATTGCCTTTAATTTCTTCTTTTCCAGCCTTAACTCTGACAGCTATAGTTTTGTTTTTTTGATGATTAAAAAGTGATACATTATTGAGGAAACTCGTCGTTACTTCGGGAGAAATATCTAGATATTGGTACATTTCTCCTTTAACGGGACTATTTTGTTTGTAAACAATAGTTCGCTCAAACGGAATCTCAACTTGATTTATTTTTACATTAAAAACAACTTTGGTTTCTCTGATAATATCTGGAATTCCAATGTTTTCTTGATTTGAAACAGCATACATACCTAAGCTACCTGTTTCTTTTAACCAATACGGTTGGGTATAATCAATAGTTTGTGGAATTTGAAAATCAATGTCAATTTTGTTTATTTGATTGTTTCGTAGTACTTTGTTTTGGGGTATCGTTGTTTTATTAGGTAAAGTAGTTACGCTAATCAATTGAACGTCGTTTGTAGTACGATTTATGGCTTCTATTTTAAGTTTTAAAAGTGTTCCTGGAGTAATTTCTTGTTGATTTGAAACTGCTTCAAGGTACAATCCTGCACAGTTTGCAATGCAGTTTTTTACTTCTTCTGATTTTATTGTTTTCCAATGTGAATCTTTTAAAGATTGAATCATTTGATACGCTTTGATCAAATTTGGAATGCTTGTGGATGGAGAGTTGAAATCGTATTCACTGCTAATTTTAGTTAGCAAATCTCCAATAGGTTTTCCTTCTTTAATTCGGTTCCAACTGGTATCAATTCCTTCAAATAAATTAGAATTATCCTTTAAGGGGGTTCCATTGATTAGTTCTAGATATTCAGTTTCATCACCACGATTTCCCGTTGTTCCAAAACCTTGCGATTGATGACTACTTCTACTCAAGGCAGCAATTTCTTGATTCGATTTTCCTAAAGT
>NZ_JBAWDL010000099.1:0-1944 GCF_049590715.1 Flavobacterium sp. | reverse complement strand
TCAATAAATATTTTATTGTTAATTGTATTTCTGATTTGAAAAACTCCAACAGGAAATTTCTTCAATTTATATTCATTGTTTATTTCTTTTTTTGTTTTCATTTTATTTCAAATGGAATTATTTTATTAATTGTGTTTTCAGTAAGATAGAAAATAATCTAGGACTAACTATTCAATACAAATCTGTATGATTTACCGTGAAACGGATTTTCGCAGTTTGATATTTTTCTAGTGCTTTTTTCCTTTTAGTATTGCAGATGATAGTTGTCCGCAATGATGCGCATTATGATTTAATAAAATTGAAAATAGTTTTATTCGTGCTATTTTACCAAACCAAGTTGTCTCAATTTCTTCAAGCCATTCTTGGTCGGAGGTATTTAAAACTAGTTTTTCAAGAGTTTGGTAGCCTTTTTCAAAATACAACCGACTTGTTTCCAAATCAAATAAATTGCCTATATCTTTTTGTCCGATTGTTGTCCCTTCAACATCCGTTTCGTAGCCGAAAAATTGTCCAATTAAATTTGTTGTTTCACCGATATGTCTGTAAATAAAACCAACAGATGCAGTTTGCTCTGTTAAGCGATAACTAGCATTTTCAGTGTTTATGTTTTTACAGAAATGAGAACAATCTTTTTTGTTTTGCTCTAATACTTGTAATAAAATTTCTCTTTGCATTTTGAATGTATTTTAGTTTGTATTCTTTAAAATCACCATTTATTTTGGTCTTAATTACTTGAAATAGTTAAGATTAAATACTAGTTGTTTGAATTTATATGGGTAAGCATTTTTTGAATATTTTTCTCCCAACCAGATGTCATACCTGTAAAAACAGCCAAATTATTTTCTTTGAAACCCGAATGTTTCAAAATCAGTTTTGCTCCATTTTTGTGTTTTTCTAAAGTCCATTCGACAATGGTGTCTAGAGAAATAGTTCCATTTCCAGAACCACCTTTCCAACTATACACCAATTTTTGCAAAGGAATTATTTCTAAAACTTTACAATAGAAAGTACCATCCAAATCTAAACTTGAGATTGGTTTTGTTTGAAATTGAAATTCGTGTCCAAGAATTAATTTAAAATTGTTTGGCATAAGCCAAAGCGCAATTAAATCAGCTTGTGTAAGATATTCCCATACTTCATTTGGTTTTTGTTCGAATAGCCATTCGTTTTTGATTTCTGTTTGCATATTTTACTATTTTAAATTCTATATAATTGGAAAGTTTTGTCTGAGGAAAATGAGATAGTTTCAATAGAATTCACAATTTTGTTTTGTTATTTAAAATTGTTTCTAAATTTTTGAATTTGGATAGCCAAAAAGTATCAAAATAAGCTATCCATTCCTGAAGTTCCTTGAAACCATCTTGTTTTAAAATACAATGACGCTCTCTACCCATATTTTGGATAGAAATAAAACCAGCGTTGTCCAAAATTTTGATGTGTTTAGAAACAGCAGGCCGACTTATGTCAAAATTATCAGCAATTGAATTGATACTTAATCCGTTCTCGGATAACAAATGTAGTATTTGTCTTCTGCAAGGATCTGCAATAACTTGAAAGGCATCAAATGTTTGTGTTGTCATATTATACTAGATTTAGTTGTTCCATTAGGTTGAATAACTTCTTACTATTTGTAACCCATCCTTTGTTCATTATAATATAAGGTAAATAGTTTTTGAAACCTGTAAATCCTGAATGTTCCAAACTTAAAACAGTTCCTTTTTCTGATGATGAAAGTGTCCAAGTCACAATAGAATCAAGTGAAGGATTCTCTTTTGACATTCCACCTTTCCAAGAGTAAACCAATTTTTTGTAAGGGACAATTTCTAATACTTTACAATAAATCCTTCCATCAAAACCTATTTTTAATTTTGGTTTTGCTCCAAATTGAAATTTATGACCAATAATTGGTTTAAAAACATTTGGGACAAGCCATTGTGCTAATAG
>NZ_JBAWDL010000098.1:0-1634 GCF_049590715.1 Flavobacterium sp. | reverse complement strand
TGATCGCCTCAGAAATACTCATAAAGATAATTCCTTTTTCGCCTAATGTTTTCTTGAATGTTGTGGCTACTGATACGGAGTCAACCACAATATCCATTGCTACATTGTTCATCTTTTTTTGTTCATCAACAGAAATACCCAATTTCTTGTACATTTCCAGTAATTCTGGATCAACATCATCAAGGGTTTTGTTTGGATCAACCGTTTTTGGAGCTGAATAATAAGAGATGGCTTGAAAATCAGGTTTAATGTAATTCACATTTGCCCATTCTGGTTCAATCATTTCTTCCCAAGCTCTAAAAGCTTCGATACGCCAGTCAGTCATCCATTGTGGCTCTTCTTTTTTCTTAGAAATGGCACGAACAATATCTTCATTTAATCCAATAGGAAACGTCTCCGATTCTAATTCGGTATAAAATCCGTATTCATATTCTTTGTTTTCGAGTTCGATTTTTAAATCGTCTTCTGTGTATTTACTCATTATTTTTGTCTTAAAGTTTTAAAGTCTAAAGTTTTAAAGTCATCGTAAGTCTTTTCGACTTTATGACATTTGGCTTTATGACTATAGAGAGAATGATTCACCACAACCACAAGTTCTAGAGGCGTTTGGATTGTTAAATACAAATCCTTTTCCGTTTAATCCTCCTGAAAATTCCAAAATAGTTCCTGCTAAATACAAGAACGATTTTTTCTCAACAGCTATAGTAATATCGTTATCTACAAAAATTTTATCGTCATCTCCTTTTTTGTCGTCAAATTTCAAATCATAAGACAATCCAGAGCAACCACCGCTTTTTACTCCTACTCTCACGTAGTCTGTAGCAGCATCAAAACCATCATCTTTCATTAATTCGATGATTTTCTTTTTAGCAGTATCTGAAACTTTTATCATGTGCTTCTTTTTTATAAATCAATGCAGGCTTTAGGCTATATTGATTTTGTCTAAATTAACTGCAAAGATAAGGCATAAAAACGGTATTGCACAATAGATAACATTTTTATAACTAATGAGTGGATAGAAATTATTTATTTTGTTTTCTTTAGTAAAAAAAATAGTATATTTTTATCCTAAATTTTAATCTAAAACTGTACTAAAATTATGGAAAACAACTTAGAAAGCAATCAAAATTACACGCTTGACTTTAACGGAAAAGGAAGTGATTTTTTTGGAATCGTAATAGTCAATTGGCTATTAACCATCCTTACACTTGGAATATATTATCCGTGGGCAAAAGCAAAACAATTGCAATTTGTATATAGCTCCACTACATTAAATGGAGATTCCTTTTCGTTTCACGGTACTGGAAAAGAAATGTTTAAAGGATTTATTAAAGCAATTTTGATATTTGGTATGCTTTACGGTTTGCTTTTTTTGTTTATAAAATTACAAATGCCTTTCGTCGGAATATTCCTTTTTTACATTGGTTTTATTGCTATTTTCCCCATAGCCATTCATGGTTCTTATCGCTATAGAATGTCACGTACATCATGGAGAGGAATACGTTTTGGCTACAGAGGAGACAGGTCTGAGTTCATAAAACTGTTTTTAAAATTGATTGGACTGTCTATAATCACCTTAGGAATATACGGCCCATGGATGGTTATTAACATGCGAAATTATTTATTAGGAAATG
>NZ_JBAWDL010000097.1:0-7287 GCF_049590715.1 Flavobacterium sp. | reverse complement strand
GAGAAATCAATTTTTGCACCTAAATTTACATCAGCAAAACACATTTCTAATAAAGTAGTAATCAAACCACCGCTTCCAATATCGTGTCCTGCAAGAATTTGATTGTCACCAATTAATTCTTGAACCGTATTAAAAGCTCTTTTAAAGAAAGCCGAGTCTTTAATCGTTGGTACTTCAGTACCAATTTTATTCAAGGTTTGAGCAAATGAACTACCACCTAATTTGAATTCATCTTGTGATAAGTTGATATAATAAATAGAACCAACTGTCATCCCATTGCGTTGGGATTTCAAAACAGGCTCTACTACTTTTTTGATATCAGTACAATGTCCCGCAGCCGAGATAATGACCGTTCCAGGAGCGATAACCTCGTCATTAGGGTATTTTTGTTTCATCGAAAGCGAATCTTTTCCTGTTGGAATATTGATTCCTAATTCGATTGCAAAATCCGAACAACTTTGTACTGCTTCGTACAAACGAGCGTCTTCACCTTCGTTTTTACAAGCCCACATCCAGTTGGCTGACAATGAAATTCCGTTTAAACCGTCTTTAATTGGTGCCCAAACAATATTTGATAATGATTCAGCTATAGCGGTTCTGCTTCCTGCTCCTGCATCAATCAAAGCAGCGATAGGCGAGTGCCCAATAGAAGTTGCCAAACCATCTTTACCTAAATAATCCAAAGCCATTACACCACAGTTGTTCAATGGCAATTGTAGCGGACCAACACATTGTTGTTTAGCCACTTTTCCAGTTACACAACGGTCCACTTTGTTTGTCAACCAGTCTTTACAAGCTACTGCTTCTAATTGCAATACTTGTTCTAAATAAGTGGAGATATTTTTTACACTATACTCTAATTCAGCATAGTTGCGTGTAATTGTTTTGTCGTTAATAATCGTTTTTGGCGAACTACCAAAGAAGTCTTCCAAAGCATAATCCATCGGTTTTGCTCCTGTAGTTTTTGATTCGAAAGTAAAACGATGGTCACCTGTTACATCACCTACTTCATACATAGGAGAACGCTCTCTATCAGCAATACGTTGTAGCGTATCGATGTCTTTTTGAGCAATAACTAATCCCATTCTTTCTTGAGATTCGTTACCAATGATTTCCTTAGCCGAAAGAGTAGGGTCACCCACTGGTAATTTATCTAGGTCAATCAATCCACCTGTATCTTCTACTAATTCAGATAGACAGTTTAAATGCCCACCTGCACCGTGATCGTGGATCGATACGATAGGGTTGATGTCACTTTCTACTAAACCACGAATGGCGTTAGCAGCACGTTTTTGCATTTCTGGGTTTGAACGTTGGATGGCATTCAACTCAATACCGGTACTCATAGCACCAGTATCTGCTGATGAAACTGCTGCTCCACCCATTCCAATTCTATAATTTTCTCCGCCAAGAATGACAATTTTATCGCCTTCTTGTGGTTTGTGTTTTAATGCTTGTTCTATTTTTCCGTACCCAATTCCACCCGCTTGCATAATCACTTTGTCATATCCAAGTTTTCTAGCCTGCACTGAGCCTGACGAAGTGTCTTCTTCATGTTCAAAAGTCAATACAGAACCTGTAATCAAAGGTTGTCCAAATTTGTTCCCAAAATCAGAGGCTCCGTTTGAGGCTTTGATTAAGATGTCCATTGGTGTTTGATACAACCATTTTCTTTCTTCAACCCCGTTTTCCCATGGTCTGTTATCCTGAGCGGAGTTGCAAGACTCTAAACGAGAGTAAGAAGTCATATAAACCGCAGTTCCTGCTAATGGCAACGAACCTTGTCCACCTGCTAAACGGTCACGAATTTCACCACCAGCACCAGTTGCAGCACCATTGAAAGGCTCTACAGTAGTCGGGAAGTTATGTGTCTCAGCTTTTAAGGAAAGAACCGAATCAAATTCTTTTGTTTCATAAAAGTCCGCCTTATCAGCGCTTTTAGGAGCAAATTGTTGTACTCTTGGCCCTTTTACAAAAGCCACGTTATCTTTATAGGCCGACACAATATCGCGAGGGTTTTCTTGAGATGTTTTCTTGATTAATTTAAAAAGAGATGTTTCTTTTTCAACACCATCAATTACAAAAGTCCCGTTGAAAATTTTGTGACGACAGTGCTCCGAATTCGCTTGTGAGAAAGCAAAAATCTCTGAATCTGTTAGTTTTCTTCCTAATTTGGTTGCCAAATTATTTAAGTAGTCTTCCTCTTCAGCGCTCAAAGCCAATCCTTCTGAGCGGTTGTAAGCAGCAATATCATCAATATCTAAAATCGCTTCAGGAGCCACATTGATCGTGAAGATGTCTTGATTTAATTCAGCATACTTTTGCGAAAGCATAGGGTCAAAATCAGTAAAGTCAAAGGTTACTGCGTGAAATTCTTCGATTCTAATGATTCCTGAAATCCCCATGTTTTGAGTGATTTCTACAGCATTAGTACTCCAAGGTGTAATCATCGTGGCACGAGGACCAACAAAAAAATCCGTCAATGCGGATTTCTCTATTTTATTTGCGTTGGCAAAAAGCCAGTTTAATTTTGATATGTCTTGAGCCGAAATTTCGTTTTGCGTCTGTACTGCAAAAACAGTTTTGCTTTGGTTTTCAAAGAAATGAATCATTGTATATAATTTGATGTATTGCGGTGCAAATTTAGTTTAAAAAAATAGTAACAGCAAATGCAATTAGTAGTGTTTTTTCAGTTTGTTAAATAGTGTTTGGTAATTTGTTTTTGGTGGCTAGTAATTAATAGCTAGTACGATGGCGAGAGTAAGTCGTAATTAGGCTAGAGCAAATGCATGAGTTTAAAAAATGACCACAGATTAGCGGGTTTTTTCATGTAATATTAAATTTTGAATTTAGGAACGAATGAATTTGCGTTAATACTGCTTGAAGCGGTTTATTCACAATCAAAATAAATTGAAAAATTTGCGACCCGAGCAATAGCGAACAGGCGAAGCAATCTACGGTTGTAAAACTCAGTCATTTTCCTTGGTAATAAGTCTGTGTAATTAAGAATAATCGAATATTATAGTTTTTTTTAGCCACGAATGCAAGAATTAAGATTATTAGAAATATCTAAAATCTTGTATTTGTGGCATAAGAAAGTCTATTCTTTTTTAGGGAAATCTTTGCTTTGATACGCTCCTAAATCAGGTGGTGAGGTTCTGGTTGTTCCTGTGATATCCAAAGGGATTTTGTATGCCTGATTTCCTTTTGCGAAAGCATTAGAAGTCTTGTCTATATTGAAATTGTTTTGTGTTATATTGTAGAAATTAGGATCCTGATTTAAAATAATATTAGTGTAATGTGCTGGATCAGTCGTGAATTGGTAAAGAGGATTTGTACTTGAACCAAAATATTTAATCAAACAATTGTTGAAATTATAGTTGAATGCTGCTCCATCGTTTTTGTCTAAATACAATTCATTTGAATACGAACCATAAATAATACAGTTGTTAAAAGTAGCTTGTGTTAAGTCTTTTGCTACAGGGGTTGCTCCTATATTATAGTTGTTTACGGATACTGAAAATGGATTGTTTCCATTCCAGTTGTTGTTAAAAGTGCAATGAGTAAATTTATAATTTCCTCCGTAGGTACAGGCTAAGCTCGAAAGTCCAATATTATTAATAACAATATTTTCGCCTTCTATTTTTGCGTTTTTTGCTAATATCCCATAATTAATACAATTGTAAATTTGGGTATTTTTGATAGGCATAATTATTCCCATGTTGTTTTCGATTAATAAACCTATAGTTGCATTTTTTACGGTCAAATGATTGATAGCGTTATCTTTTGTTTCATTAAGAAGCCAAATCGTTCCCCATTGTCCTGGTATATCCGAATAAAGGGGCTCTAGTCGATCTCCTTCAAAAATGACTTCTCCTTCTAATTTCTCAGTTGTCGATATTGTTCCGTTAACATTTAAAGTTCCGTTTTTTGAAATGACTAACCCTGAATTATTATGAAAATGTACTCTAGAACCTGCATCAAAAGTTACTGTTTTATCTTCTGGAACGGCAGCATAACCATAAATTACATACGGTTTTTGATTGGTAAAGTGGAGTTCATTTCCATGTATGGGATCATTTTCATCTAAATAAAAACCAGTTGTTTTTGCCCCATCAAGAATAATGGTTTCTGTTGTCCCATCATTGAATTTTTGAGGATATAAAAAGGTTGCATCTTGGATTAAGGTTACTAACTCAATGGTTTGTAGTTTAGTTCCCGAATCAAATTCTATTTTATCAGTATATAAAAAATCAGTAGGATTAGCATCCGTAACCGAAGCAGTTGTTTCAATGAAGATATACAAACTATCTTTGGCTAATAATGTAACGTTCTCAAATTCTTTACCTTGATTTCCTCCCATTCCATCTACAGTCATACGGTATTTAGAATTTAATCTTTTGCCTAATTTTATTGTTGGTATGTTAACATCATTTTTAGAATGATTGTATACTTTTAATGCGTAAGTGCTCGAGCCAATATTGGTAAAAACAGTATCTAAGTATATGGTGTCTTTTGAAAATGCTAAATCTCCATTACTCGCTGTCGTTTCAAAATCAGTACGACAAGAGCAAATAGCAATAAGAATACCAGCAAAAAAGAATAGAGAAAAATAACGCATGTAGTTTGTTTTTTTTGTAAAAATAGAAAAAAACTAATATGATTTGAAAAATGATTTTCATTTGGGAATGTTGAAATTCAATAATATTTGCTAATTTGCCACATCACTTTTATTTATTTTTTAATCTTTACAATAAATTTTATGACATTTGATAAGGAAAAAGTTCTTCAACTATGTAATTCAATTACTCCAAATACGTTGATGGAGACTTTACAAATTGTATTTATTGATGCTGGTGTCGATTTTTTAGTAGCTCGAATGAAAGTAGATTCCAGTGTACATCAACCCATGGGATTATTGCACGGTGGTGCTTCGGTTGCTTTGGCAGAAAGTGTAGGTAGTACTGCTTCACATTTATTTGTAGATGTCAATACCCAAGAGGTTCGAGGTATTGAGATTTCGGCTAATCATCTTAAAAGTATTAGGGAAGGCTATGTTTATGGAACAGCTAAGATAATTCATAAAGGAAGAACCATACATCTTTGGGAAATAAAAATCACAGATGAGGCAGGGAATTTAATCTCATTATGTAAATTATCGAATATTGTTTTAGAGAAAATAATTAAGTAAAATGTATCGTTAATACAATGTTAGTTTAAGTAAGCCTATGATTGATTTTTTTATAAAAGTAAAGCAGCAAGAAGCCCAACATTTACCGTTTGTTATTTTTAAAAAACCCAATAAAAAAAAATTGGTTGGTTTTTTTCAAAATAATGATCATTTGTATTTTGCTGAAAATTTCAAAGAGCGTGGATTTGTTTTCGCTCCATTTGAAGGGAGTCAAATGATTCTTATTCCAAAAGAAGAATCAGTACGATGGGAGACAAGGATAGTTCTAAGAAAGGGGTTAGAGGAAAATGAAATCGAAGAATCATCTTATATAGAAAATACGAGTGCTAAAGTTGTTTTTGAAACATTAGTTCAAAAAGGGATTGATGCTATTGTTAACGGTGATTTTAATAAAGTAGTTTTATCTAGAGAAGAATTAGTTGGTATCCCTGAATTTGATTTGGTTATCGTTTTTAAAAAGTTAATTGAAAAATATTCAGGCGCTTTTTGTTATTGCTGGTACCATCCCAAAATAGGATTGTGGATGGGAGCTACACCAGAACGATTATTAAAAGCCAATAGGAAACAGTTTTACACTATGGCTTTGGCAGGAACTAAAATGGGAGATGATGTTGAGAATGCCGTTTGGAATACCAAAGAAATGGAAGAACAACAAATTGTAACAGATTTTATTTTAGAAAATTTAAAAGATAAAACTTCTGAAATAGCTATTTCGAGTCCGTATACACTACAGGCAGGTAACTTATTGCACATTATTACAGATATTGAAGGTGTTATTAATGAAAAATCAAATTTGAGTGAGGTTGTAGCTGTTTTGCATCCCACACCTGCTGTTTGTGGCTTACCAAAAAATGCTGCTAAGGATTTTATTTTGGCAAATGAAGGGTATGATCGCAGCTATTATACTGGTTTCTTAGGAGAATTAAACATTAAGGAATTTGATAAACATCAAACCAAGTCCGATTTGTATGTGAATTTACGCTGTATGCAAATTAAAGATAAACAAGCACATTTGTATATAGGATGCGGTATTACTAAAGATAGTATTCCTGAAAAAGAGTGGAAAGAAAGCGTTAATAAATCATTGACGATGAAAAGGGTTTTGTAAAAGAGAAATTAAAAAGTTATTTGTCAGATCTTATTTAGAAGGTTTGAAGTTGGAAGGTAAATTTGATTTATCTGTGCTGAAAATATTAGAAAAAATTATAATGAAATTAGATATATTGGCCTTCGGGGCACATCCTGATGATGTAGAATTAGGTTGTTCAGGAACGATTTTAAAAGAGATTTCCCTTGGTAAATCAGTAGGGATAATAGATTTAACTCGTGGTGAGTTAGGAACTCGTGGTTCAGCTGAAATTAGAGATCAAGAAGCTACGGCAGCTGCTAAAATTTTAGGAGTTTCAGTTCGAGAAAATTTAGAGATGCGCGATGGTTTTTTTGTAAATGATGAAAAACATCAGTTAGAAATCATTAGGATGATTCGTAGATACCAACCTGAAATTGTTTTGTGCAATGCTATTGATGACCGTCATATTGATCATTCTAAAGGAAGTAAATTAGTTTCTGATGCTTGTTTTTTATCAGGATTAATGAAAATAGAAACAGATGATAAAGGAGTACCCCAAAAAGCATGGCGACCTAAGTTAGTCTATCATTATATTCAATGGAAAAATCTAATTCCAGATTTTGTAGTAGACATTACAGGATTTACAGATAAAAAAACAGAATCTATACTAGCCTATAAATCGCAGTTTTATGACCCTAATTCTAAAGAGCCAGAATCACCTATTACCTCTAAAAACTTTTTTGAAAGCTTAAATTATCGTTCAAGAGACTTAGGGAGATTAGTAGGAGTCGATCATGCTGAAGGTTTTACTGTTGAAAGATATTTGGCTGTCAATAGTTTAGGAGATTTGATGTGATTTTTATTGATTTTTTTTCAAAAAACGTTTGTAGAAGCCAACTTTAGTTGTATATTTGCAACCGCAAACGCAAATGGTGGTTGTAGCTCAGTTGGTTAGAGCATCGGTTTGTGGTACCGAGGGTCGCGGGTTCGAGCCCCGTCTTCCACCCAAAAGGCAAAAGCCTCGAAG
>NZ_JBAWDL010000096.1:0-1600 GCF_049590715.1 Flavobacterium sp. | reverse complement strand
CTATGTTGCCGATCAATTGAATATTACATCCGCTTACGGAAATTTGCTTCCTGAAGATAAAGTAGCCAAAGTGGAAGAAATTATGAATCGAAAGGAAACGGTTGCTTTTGTAGGTGATGGCGTTAACGATGCGCCCGTGATTACTTTGAGCACGGTAGGTATAGCTATGGGCGGGCTAGGGAGTGATGCTACAATAGAAACGGCAGACATTGTGATTCAAGATGACAAGCCTAGCAAAATTGTGATGGCGATTAAAATAGGGAAAGAAACAAAAAAAATAGTGTGGCAAAATATCACAATGGCTTTTGTGGTCAAAGGTGCTGTTTTACTATTGGGTGCCGGAGGTTTGGCCACTATGTGGGAAGCCGTTTTTGCTGACGTAGGTGTAGCACTATTAGCGATTTTGAACGCTGTACGAATTCAAAAAATGAAATTTTAAAATACTACTTGTTTAAAAGAGAACTGAAATTCTCGACATATAAATTATAAGATATGAAAAATACGATAAGCATAAATCCAGCGACGGGAGAAGAAATAGGAACGTATGCACGCATCGCTGTAACAGAAGCGAAAGAAGAACTTACCAAAGTCAAAAAAGCTTTTGATTCTTGGAAGAAAACCACATTTGAGGAACGATCGGCTTTGATGCACAAGTTCGCCAATATCTTGGAGCAAGACAAAGAGAAATTGGCACAACTTGCTACAGCCGAGATGGGGAAAACAATAGGGCAATCGCGTAAAGAAGTGGAGAAATGTATTTTGGTTTCTCGTTACTATGCTGATCATGCCGAAGAGTTATTGAAGAACGAAATTGTACAAACAGAGGCTAGTAAAAGCTATGTTACTTTTCAGCCTATGGGCGCTGTCTTGGCCGTAATGCCTTGGAATTTTCCATTTTACCAAGTTATTCGGTTTGCAGCTCCAGCAATTATGGCCGGAAATGTAGGTGTGTTGAAACATGCTTCAAACGTACAAGGTTGTGCTTTTGCAATCGAAGAAGCATTTGTAAAAGCCGGTTTTCCAGATAAAATATTTGTGAATTTGAATATCGATTCAGAAAACGTTAAAGATATTATCGAAGACAAAGCAATTGTGGCAGTAACACTCACAGGGAGTGAGCCTGCAGGTCGTTCTGTAGCAGCTATTGCAGGACAAAACTTGAAGAAAACGGTTCTAGAATTAGGGGGTAGTGATGCTTATATTATTTTGGACGACGCCGACCTAGAGGCAGCTACAGATCTAGCTACTTTTGGTAGGTTGCAAAACAACGGACAAACTTGTATTGCCGCTAAACGATTTGTGGTGTTGGAATCGATTTATGATGCCTTTCTAGAAATGTACACTACCAAAATGAAGGGAGCCAAAATGGGCGCACCAACAGACGAGGAAACGTATTACGGTCCATTGGCCAGAGTAAATTTGCGTGATGAATTGCACAAACAGGTCGAAAAATCTATCTCTCAAGGCGCACGTTTGGTTCTAGGAGGTACGATTCCTGAGGGAAAAGGGGCCTACTATCCTGCAACCATATTAGCAGAAGTAACTCCTGGAATGGAAGCTTTTGACAACGAACTTTTTGGACCCGTAGCATCTGTAATTA
>NZ_JBAWDL010000095.1:0-7992 GCF_049590715.1 Flavobacterium sp. | reverse complement strand
ACTCGAGGTTTTTAAGTACGTCGGTTGAGTTTGTTTTTTCTATATCAGGTACCGCTTCGAGACAGAAAATAAATTTATCCTGATCCATTATCATTTTTTAGAGAAATGTTTTAATCATTACAAATGTATAAATTATTATAGAAATAGAAGAATGAAATTAATCTTCTCATCGTTAAAAAAGTCTTCTAGGTTAAAGGCAGGATAACATGCAAAAGGGAACTTGAATTTGATTAAGCCTCAATTCATACCAGGTGCTTCAGGCATTTTTAAATTTATTTTGTTCTTTTTAATCATTAATAAATACAATGAAAGACCACTTAATATTACCAGTAAAGCGATTTCGAGTTCTCCCATCATTGCGTTACCTTCATGAAGTTTATTAGATTGTGCTAATTTAGACTTTCCTTCATCAATTTGGATTTGTGATAATTGTTCTAAGGTTTGTAATGCCTTATCGCTAGAATTATTGACAAGATTCCAGTTGTTACTTTCGGATGCTTTGTTAATAGTTGAACAAGTACTAAGAAAATTTTCAAATGAAGTTTTTTCATTTGAAGTCAATACTGTTTTTAAATATAAGAGATCAATATTTTGAATGTTTTTGATAGTCGTACTAATTGCTTTTGTTTTTTGAGTGTCAGTAAGACTTGTTGAGATTGCATTTGCTTTTATAGTGTGCAATTCATTAGTATATTGAAAAATATAATTTGCCACAACTAACCGATCGTTGTAAATAGCATTGATATTCTCGTTTGTTTTTTTAGAATTTTGAAGTGTATTGAAATTGCTCAATAAGATGATAAGCATAGCAATCAACAATACAAAGGCTGCTTTGGTTTTATTATTGTAATTTTTTAAAATAGTCATAGTGTTAGTCTTTTAGGACTATGCAATATAAGATATTACAGTTGATAAAAACAGTTGGTGGGAATAAAAAAACCTACTTAATATAATAAAGTAGGTTTTAAAATTATAAATATTCTGAAGTTTATTTACCGTATTTCTTTTTCTTCAAAATATCTGATGCTGTTTGATAGTATGAAATGGTTTCATTAATTAAATCGGCTCTTTCTTTTTTTAACGGTTTTTGGTCATAATAAATTTGGAAATCAGGGGCAACACCTTCTTTTGGTTGTAATTCTAATCCAAATTGTTTTACTTGTTGTTTAGGCGAAATAATTGTCAAGACATTGTCTTTTAGCAATCCTAGATCTTGATAAGTAGCAATTAATGCTCTAGGTTTATAATCTGGTTTCAATACATCTTGACCGAAAAATTTCGATTGGTAGTTAAAGTTCAATAAACCAAATAACGTTGGCATAATATCTATTTGCGACATTAGTTGTGTGTAATGTTTTGGTTCTATAAAACCAGGAGCATAAATCATGGCAGGAATGCGGTATTTATCGACCGGAAGTTCTGTTTTTCCTGCACTCGATGCACAATGATCAGAAATAATAACAAAAACGGTATTCTTAAACCAAGGTTGTTTTTGAGCTTCTGTAAAGAATTTATTTAAGGCATAATCGGTGTATTTCACGCCACCTTCTCTTGATTTAGCATCGCCAGGAATATCAATTTTTCCATTTGGATACGTAAAAGGACGGTGGTTACTCACCGTCATCCAGTGGTTAAAGAAAGGTTTTCCTGTTTGGGCTTCGGTATTCATCGTTTTGATGGCTTTGTTAACCATATCTTCGTCGCAAACTCCCCATACATTTGAAAAGGTAATTTCGTTAGGTTTGAAAGTCTTTTTATCTACAATGTCATAACCATTTCCTGAGAAGAAATCTTCCATATTATCAAAAAAAGCATCACCACCATAAAGGTATTTTACTTGATACCCTTTATTATTAAAGATACTACCTGTAGTGAATTTGTTTTTGTTGTCTTTACGTTTCACAACACTTTCTCCAGCAGTAGGAGGCAAGCACAAAGTTACTGCTTCAAGACCACGAACGGTTCTGTTTCCAGAGGCATATAAATTGGTAAACAATAAACTTTTAGTTGCTAAATCGTCTAAGAAAGGTGTGATATTTTGATCGTTACCATACATTTTCATAAAGTCAGCACTATAACTTTCGATTGTAATTAAAACTACATTTTTATGTATTTCAGCGCTGTCTGATTGTATTGTTCTTGTAGAGGAAAGCGGTTTTAAATTAGGAATCTGATTGTTCAATAAAGTATAGGCTTCTTGTTCAGGCAAGGTTTTGTAGAATTTAAAAAAGTCCAATTCGCTATTCATAAAGGCTAAATAGAAACGGTAAATTCCATTAGATTGAAGTTCATTGGTAAAAACATTGGGAGAATTTTCAGCTAATGCCAATTTAGGAATTCCCCATAATGCGATTCCAAAAAAGGCAAAATAGATAACCGATAGTTTTATTTTTTCAAAAACAGAAGGAATCTTTTCAATGTAAATTTTAGATCTTTTAATGATGAAGTAAGCTATCGTTCCTGCAACAATAAATAAAGTTCCAAAAATAGGAACTACTGGATACGATTCCATAATGTTTCCGATGACCTCATTGGTGTATACCAAATAATTAACGGCTATGAAATTATATTTCACTCCAAATTCATTCCAAAAGAAATATTCACTGATCGCATTTTGAAGTATTAAAACAACATACAAAAACATTACAAAAGCAAAAAGCCAATACCTGATTTTATTTCGATTTCTTGGAGAGAACAGTAATAATCCAAAAAGGAAAGTTTTAATCCCAACAAATGCCAATCCTATTTCAGGTAAAGCACCACCATATTCTGTAAGGATTGATTTTCCAGAATAAATATAGAGAAATAAGGCAATTAGTAAACCAAAATGAATATACCCGTAAGGTTTTAAATATTTTGCATTGGAAATAAAGATGAGATACAACCATAAAAAGCCACTGGCTAAAACAAAGACTAAAAAGTCAGACACTAAGCCAATAGAAAATATAGAAAGAATATCAATAAAAGAAAAGGATGCTTGTGTGATAGGATGAAATAGAAGTACAATTCTTAAAATAATACTTACTAACATGTAAAAAAGTGTAAGCGAGTAAAAAGGGGCTAATTTTTTTAAAAATGACATATTGTGTTTTTTTTTGTAAAAGTAAATAAATTGAAATGATGATGCGAATATTATCCAATAGATTGAACTTTTTTTTTGGAATTCAATTGAGAAAATCTATTTTTGAGTAAAATTAAATAAAATACTATGAACGACGCACATTTACACTTGATGGTGAATCATTTTCCTATTCTTGGATTGATTTTTGGTTTTGGAATTTTAATCTCAGGATTGGTTTTTAGAAATAATGGTATTAAAAATACAGCTTATTCATTATTTGTTGTGTCTGCTATTTTTGCTTTTTTGAGTATGTACACAGGCGAAGGTGCTGAGGAATTAGTAGAAGATATGCCCAATATAGGACACCATATTATTCATGAACATGAAGAATATGCTGAAAAATTAGCGTTAATTCTTTATGTATTAGGAGCATTGTCAATTTATGGTTTTTATTTGAATGTAAAAACACACTCAAGAGCTCGATTGGTTTCGATCATTATCTTATTTGTAGCTGGAATTGGGTTGATTTTTGCCTTGAAAACTGGAACTTCAGGAGGAGAGGTTAGACATACTGAAATTCGTGATACAGTGGTGGAAGGAGTTCATGTTGAAACTCCTGATGGAGATTAATTTTTGAGATGGTTATTTTTTAAGCATATAAGTCATATAAGTGTTTCACCAAAAGCTTTTTTAAACGATATAAGAAAAGAAAAGAACATTTAAGAAGGGACTCGTCCCTTGGATGAAGCTGAAATTTGTGCAGATTTTTCTAATTTCTTTAATCTGTGTTGCTAACTATTTCTAGTAATAGTATTTTGTGAATTTGTGACTGCCATTTTTTATTTTAAAATCAAATAAAAAATGGCGTAGTTTTAAAATAAAAAGTATATTTGCAAACGAAATTAAAGATTGTTAAATTTTACAATATATGTTATCAAATCAATTGCATCATCATCATTCTCATTATTGCTCTCAGGCGATGTGTTAATGGTATGCGTGTAAATCATCATATTAATAAACCCGTTTGAGTACATCAAACGGGTTTTTCATTGTGTGTTAAGTCCTTTGTACTCAAACACATTCAATAAAACATAAAAAAACAAAACAATGAGTACTTTAAAAATTGCAATTCAAAAATCAGGTAGATTAAACGAAGAAAGTATCCAAATCCTTAAAGATGCGGGTATTTCAATCAACAATGGTATCGATCAGTTAAAGGCTGAAGCATCTAATTTTCCATTAGAAGTTTTGTATTTAAGGAACTCTGATATCCCTCAGTATTTGATTGATGGGGTAGTAGATATCGCTATTGTTGGTGATAATTTATTGGTTGAAAAAGGAAAAAATATTGAAGTAATTCAAAAATTAGGTTTTTCAAAATGCAAAGTTTCGATTGCGGTTCCTAAAGCTTTTGAATACAATTCTATTCAAGATTTGAATGGATTACGTGTAGCAACTTCGTACCCGAATACCGTAATTGATTATTGTGCTTCAAAAGGAGTTACTGTTGATATTCACCAAATTTCTGGATCAGTTGAAATTGCTCCAAACATTGGTTTAGCTGATGCTATTGTGGATATTGTCTCAAGTGGAAGTACGTTGTTTAAAAATAATTTGAAAGAAGTTGAAGTTATTTTCAAAAGTGAAGCAGTTTTAGCGGTTTCACCAAAAGTTTCTCCTGAATCTCAGAAAATCATAGATACTTTAAAATTCAGAATCGAATCAGTTTTAAGAGCGCGTAAATCAAAATACATTTTGATGAATGTCCCTAATGATAAAATTGATGCTATAAGTTCTATTCTTCCTGTTTTAAAAAGTGCTACGGTTATGCCTTTAGCACAAGAAGGTTGGAGTAGTGTACACACAGTGATTGATAAAGATACTTTCTGGGAAGTAATTGACCAACTGAAAGAAGCGGGTGCCGAAGGAATTTTGGTTTGCCCAATTGAGAAAATGGTTTTGTAGAAAAGTTATGAGTATAAGTGTTAGGAGTTATGCGTCTTTACGAATAACCCTTATCCCTTAACATCTAACCTTTAACTTAAAAGTAATGAATAAAATATACAATCCAACACCCGATACTTGGTCTTCGCTTTTAGAAAGGCCAACGAAAACGGTTAACGATATTGAAGCAATAGTAAAAGAGATTTTTACTGCTGTTCAAAAAGACGGAGATTTGGCTGTAGCCAAATATACGACGCAATTTGATGGTGTGTCTTTCGAGAACATCGAAGTAACGACTCCTGAAATTGAAACAGCGGTTGCTAGTTTGCCAAACGAATTGAAAGAAGCTATTGCTTTGGCGAAAGCCAATGTAGAGAAATTTCATCAAGCACAAAAAACGACTCGTGTTTCAGTAGAAACTGCTGAAGGGGTACAATGTTGGCAAGAAAAACGACCAATTCAAAAAGTAGGTTTGTATATTCCTGGTGGAACAGCACCTTTGTTTTCAACGGTTTTGATGTTGGCTGTTCCTGCTAAAATAGCTGGTTGTAGTGAAATTGTTTTATGTTCACCTCCAGATAAAAACGGAAATATTAATCCTGCGATTTTGTATGCTGCCCATTTATGTGGCGTGACTAAAATTATCAAAGTAGGCGGAATCCAAGCGATTGCGGGAATGACATTTGGAACTCAAGCAATTCCTAAAGTATATAAAATCTTCGGACCTGGAAATCAATATGTAACCGTGGCTAAACAATTGGCAACACAATTTGGTGTAGCGATTGATATGCCAGCAGGTCCATCGGAATTGTTGGTTGTCGCTGATGATACTGCTGTAGCTGCATTTGTAGCTTCGGATTTATTGAGTCAAGCGGAACACGGAACAGATAGTCAAGTGATTTTAGTTTCGACTTCAAAAGCGATGATGGATGCGGTAGAAAGTGAAATTCAATCGCAATTAGACGTTTTACCAAGAAAAGCGATTGCCGAAAAAGCGATAGCCAATTCGAAATTGATATTTGTCGAAAACGATGCAATTGCTTTGGACTTAATCAACGAATACGGACCAGAACATTTTATTGTGTGTACGGCAAACAATGATTTTTATGTGGACGGAATTCAAAATGCAGGTTCGGTTTTTATAGGAAACTATACGCCCGAAAGTGCTGGTGATTATGCCTCAGGAACCAATCATACGCTACCAACAAATGGCTATGCTAAGAATTATTCAGGTGTAAACTTGGATAGCTTCATGAAATCAATGACGTTCCAAAAAATCTCTGAAAAGGGAATTCAAAACATTGGAAAAGCGATTGAAATCATGGCGGAAGCCGAAGGGTTGCAAGCGCATAAGAATGCGGTGACGTTGCGATTGAAGAGTTTAGAATAGAAGCAAGAGACAAGAAGCAAGAGACAAGTGAAGAAAGTATAGATTTAGTGTAGAAGTCTTTTTTCTTGCTTCTTTTCTCTTTTCTCTAAAAATGAAAAAAAATGAAAAATTTCGATATAAATAATTTAGTTCGTGCCAATGTAAAGGTTTTAAAACCGTATTCCTCAGCACGTGATGAGTTTGAAGATTTTGATACAGCCAATATGGTTTTCTTGGATGCCAATGAAAATCCCTACCAAAACGGGGTGAATCGCTATCCAGATCCACAACAAAGCAGTGTAAAAGCGGTTTTGGCAAAAAACAAAGGATTGAATACCAATCAAATTTTGCTAGGAAACGGTAGTGATGAAGTATTGGATTTATTGTTTAGAGCTTTTTGTGAGCCTAAAGAAGACAATGTAATTAGTTTGCCTCCAACCTACGGAATGTATGGTGTTTTGGCCAATATTAATAATGTAGAACACAAAGAAATTGTACTTTCTGAGGCTTTTCAGCCAAAGGTAGAAGCGATCTTAGAAGCAGTTACACCAAACACTAAAATCATCTTTTTGTGTTCGCCAAATAACCCAACTGGGAATTCATTTACAACAGAAAGTGTAACGACTATCTTGGATAAATTCAATGGTTTTGTAGTAATTGACGAAGCGTATATTGACTTTTCAGATAAAGCGAGTTGGTTGGCAAAATTGGATCAGTACCCGAATTTAATCATTACACAAACACTTTCTAAAGCGTACGGTTTGGCAGGAATTCGTTTGGGGATTTGTTACGGTTCTGCAGAAGTAGTTGCGGTTTTGAACAAAATAAAACCTCCGTATAATGTAAACGAATTGACGCAACAAAGAGCTTTGGAACGTTTGAAAGATCAAACTAAAATTGATAACGAAATCAAATCCATTATAGCACAAAGAGAATCTTTACTTAAAGTTTTAAATGAAGTCTCTTTTGTAAATAAAATTTATCCTAGTGAAGCTAATTTCATCTTAGCCAAAGTAGATAATGCCAACAAACGTTATGATGAATTGATTGCCAAAGGAATTGTGATTCGTAATAGAACAACACAGCCGTTATGCGAAAACTGTTTGCGTTTTACGATTGGAACTGAAGAGGAGAATAAGAAGTTGATGGAGGCTTTGAAAGGTATTAAATAATTTAAAAAATATTAAATGAGAAAAATAGTAATCACATTTTTAGTTTCTTTAGTTTTTACTGCATTTGCAAAGGCGCAAGACAAAGAAAATTTACAAACAGGTAAAATTTATTTTTTACGTTCCACAGGATTTCAAGGTTCAGCAGCTGCATTTAAAACTTTTATAGATGGAGAATTTGTCTGTAAGTTGAATAATAAGAAGTTTTCTATTCATGAAGTACCAGTCGGTAAACACGAATGCTCTGTTCAATTTGGCGGAAAAGTTTCAAAAGAAAAAGCAGAAAAGTTTGAAGTCAATGTAGAAGCTGGTAAAATAACGTATGTGCAACTTGTTTTTGAAACTGGTATGTTTATAAATAATATTTATTGCGAAGAAGTTACTGAGAATACCGCTAAGAAGAAAATGGAGATAATGGTTGAAGACACTAAATGCTTGTAGCAATTTAA
>NZ_JBAWDL010000094.1:0-10657 GCF_049590715.1 Flavobacterium sp. | reverse complement strand
CATACACTATAATATAGATACGCTTTCTTACTCTTACTTATATATAGTAGTAAACATTCTTAATTAACTGAATCTTCCTGATAACACCTCTACCCTAGCCCTGATAGTAGCAGAAATTCTTGTGGGGGCTGGCGTTTTGCCTCCACAAGAGTACTTCACTGTACCTTTATCTTTATTAGGAGTTCAGTGAACTTCGTTTAAAACGGATAGCAGGATTAGCTCCTGAAAAAGGTAAATATTGACCACCAAACTTAAAAAAAAAAAAAACATAAAAAAAAAAACCGCCAAATAAAATTTGACGGTTAAGATAAAAAAATAAAACTATACGTGTAATGCTCTATTATCAGTTGCAGCTAATGCTGCTTCTTTGATCGCTTCAGCGAATGTAGGGTGCGCATGTGACATTCTTGAAATATCTTCAGCAGACGCTTTGTACTCCATTGCTACCACAGCCTCAGCAATTAAATCAGCTGTTCTTGCTCCAATCATGTGAACTCCTAAAACCTCATCAGTTTTCTCATCAGCAAGGATTTTTACAAAACCGTCCAAATCTCCACTCGCTCTTGCACGACCTAAGGCTTTGAAAGGGAAGCTACCTACTTTATATTTAGTTCCAGCCGCTTTTAATTGCTCTTCTGTTTGTCCAACAGCAGCAACTTCTGGCCAAGTATAAACTACACCTGGAATTAAGTTATAATCAATATGTGGTTTTTGTCCCGCTAAAATTTCAGCAACCATTGTACCTTCTTCTTCCGCTTTGTGCGCCAACATTGCGCCACGAACTACATCGCCAATGGCAAAAATGTTAGATGCTGAAGTTTGTAAATGATCGTTTACTTCAACTTGACCTCTATCAGAAATTTTCACTCCCGCTTTATCAGCGTTCAATCCATCAGTATAAGGACGACGACCTACAGATACTAATGAATAATCTCCCTCTAAAGTTACGATTTCACCTTTAGCATTTTCTGCTTTAACAGTCACCACATCACCAACTCTTTCAACAGACTGTACTTTGTGAGACGTATAAAATTTCATTCCTTGTTTTTTCAACACTTTAGTCAATTCTTTAGACAAAGAGCTATCCATTCCTGGAATGATTCTGTCCATGAATTCTACTACGGATACTTGTGCTCCTAAACGCAAGTACACTTGTCCAAGTTCGATTCCGATTACACCACCACCGATGATCACCAAGTGTTTTGGTACTTCTTTCAAAGCCAGAGCTTCAGTCGAAGTGATGATTCTTTCTTTATCTAATTTAATAAATGGTAAAGAAGATGGTTTAGAGCCCGTAGCAATAATGATGTTTTTAGCTTCAATAGTTTCCGATGTTCCATCCGCTTTTGCGATAGCTACATGCGTTGCATCAACAAAAGATCCTAGACCATTGAAAACAGTCACTTTATTTTTATCCATCAAATAGTTGATACCACCTGAAGTTTGATCCACTACTGCTTGTTTACGAGCAATCATTTTTTCAAGATTGACTTTTACTTCCCCAGAAAGTTCGATTCCGTGGTCTTCAAAATGCTTAATTTCAGCATAATGATGAGAAGATGATAACAATGCTTTTGATGGAATACATCCAACATTTAAACAAGTACCTCCTAGAGTGGAATATTTTTCGATAATGGCTGTTTTAAACCCTAATTGTGCACAACGAATAGCTGAAACATATCCGCCTGGTCCAGAACCAATGATGACAACGTCAAATGAACTCATAGTATATTTTTTATGTGTGTATTATTATTTTTGCGATTACAAAATTAAGGAATTAAGTTTTGTTTAAAGTTTAAAAAACAAGATATTTTGTTAGGTTTTTGTATACTAATATCTGATTTAAAAACGAAATATAATATCCGAAAATATTTTATACAAATACAAAAAAGTACTACACTCAAGATTTAATTATTGAGTTTAGCACTTTATTTATTTTTACTAAAAAAACTATTTTACTTCTGATAATCCACGGGTTAACCAGCCTCTTTTATTTGCTGTTACTAAGGCATATGGAGCAATCCAAAATAAGCTAAAAGTATAAAAAATACTATATGAATAAGCCCAAAATGATTCTGATAAATTATATCTCTTTGCATAGAAGAAAACTGAAAAACTAGATACAATTAAGATCCCTAATAGTGTTGAACTCAAAAACAATAAAGGATGCATTATGATAAGAAACAACATAAACACTAACAATGGATACGTCATGATGATTCGCAGGGATTGATTTAAGAATAACAGTCTAGTTCCAAATTTAGTACCTTTTCGGAAATTTTTGAAAACATATTGTGACATCATAATATTTTCTCTCACATTGCTTCTGCCCCATCTTATAAACATTTTATACAAACCCGTATATTCTTCAGGAACATTCGTGAGTACAATCGCATTTCTTTGAAACAATACGTGATGTCCTTGCTTTAAAATCATATTCGTCATTGCTCTATCTTCACCAATATCCGAAGGTTCGCCCATAAACGTTTGATTTATCCAATCCTCAAGACATCCAAATACAGCTTTTCGACTATATGCTGCTGCCGCACCAGGAGTACACAAAACCGAATTTAGTTTACTTTCTGCTGAACGCATGAACTCAAAACTCATCACAAAACTCACATTCAACATTTTAGGGATTATTGCTTTTGAATTGTTTAAAACTTGTACATTTCCTGCAACGGCACCACAGTTTTTATCAGTAACAAAAGGACTTACTAAATTTCTTAAAGTATCTTTTTTTACAATTGAATCACTATCAACAGTGACAAAAACTTCTCCCGTACCCAATTGAAATCCGCGATATAGTGCGTGTCTTTTTCCTTTATTTTCTGGTTGTTTAAAAATAGTGAGGCGATCTCCTAATTTTAATTTTGCTTGTTGCATCCAATACCAAGTATCGTCTTTACTCCCATCATCAACGGCCAAAATCTGCATTTTTTGTTCTGGAAAATCACTTAATGACAAACTCATTAAGGTATCCCAAACTTGTTTGCTTTCATTATAAGCAGGCACTATTACCGTAACTGTTGGTAACAAATCATCGTTGACGGATTCGATAGGTTTGTATTTAAAATAAAGATAAAGATTATACAGAAAAACGCTAACTTGAAAAAACAATAAGAAAAGAGTTAGAATAAGAAAACAAAATCCAAAAGTAGAATCTATCCTATCAACATGAAATTGATCAAAATCAGTTTGCATCTCATAAACTGAAAAGGCTCCTGCAATCATTAGTATAAAAGAACTTAAAAGTATCCCTACACCCATGGTACTTGTTCTCTTTTCGGTATTTCTTTTAATTATTTTTTTTTGAAAATTAAAAGCCGTTTTTGGTTTGTTGTCCGTAAATCTTACATTTCCATTTGAAGAAAAAAATTGTTCAGAAGTAATAGTGTCGCTTTTCATTGTAGTCTTGTTATTGTTTTTATCGTGGCTTGTTTTCTCCCTTTATTCCTATTCATTGTAGAAAACAAAATGAGTAAAAAACAGCCTACTTGCTCAGTAACAAGGGGTATGCCAATTTGAAAACTTACTAATTATCAGGTAATTAATAATTTAAAGCAAAATTAATAGTGTGTAATTTTGTTTCTCAGTGGGTAAATTTTACACACTTCAATGGGTTTTTGAAGTTTTAATTTATTTGAATACAAATGTGATTTTGAAATTTAAAAAAATTTTAAGGTATGTTTCCTCATAACTCACAACCCTTAACCTACAATTCCTAACTCCCTTTCAATCGTTCTGAAAGTCAAATTGATTCGGGGTTTCAAAACTTTTTTAGTAGGTGGCAAACGGTGTAGCCAATGCGTTTGGGTTTGGTCTTTCATCACTAATAGGCTACCATTCTCTAAAAAGATAGAGATAGCCTCCTTAGTCTCTTTATGTTTGAAAGCAAATTTACGTTCTGCTCCAAAACTCAACGAACCGATGGCTCCATTCTTTTTCAGGTCTTTTTCGGCATCACTGTGCCAAGCCATTCCTTCTTCGCCTGAATGGTATAAATTAAGTAAACAGGAGTTGAAAGTTTCTCCTGTTTTGGCTTCAATAATGGATTTGAGTTCTGATAACGCTTCTGTCCATGGCAAAGCTTTCTTAGTTGTTTTAGAATAGGTGTAACTAAACTCGGAGTCACCATACCAAGCTACTTTTCGTTTGGTAACAATGAGTTTTCCCATAATGATAGCTTGGTCATTCTTCCATTCGATTTCGTTCCATAACGCATCAAAATACCGATTAGCTTCTTGATTTGAAAACAATGGCCCGTAATAATGGACTGTTCCGTCTTGTGGAAGCCAATTGTGCGTGGGGTCGATATTTGGTGTGAATAAGTCGAGCATTTTTTTATTAAAGGTTCTGAGTTACTGAGATTCTAAGGAACTAAGTTTTTTTTACTGCAAAGACATAAAGATAGTAAGACTTTTTTAAACATAAAGGGCACTAAGAAGGCACAATCTGTTTTTTTTCAACCATATAAGACATATAAGTTTTTCTCTTTAGCCTTATATATTATATAAATAATTGAAAGAACATATAAGTCTCATTTGCTTAAAGGCGACCAACAAAACACCTTGATAACATTACTTTAGGAAATTTTACATTTGTATAATACAACTTATATGGTCTTATATTTCTACTACAGTTTTAATTTTTTCAGCATGCCATAAAGTAAAAAAACGTATATGTGTTATATGATTAAAAAGAAAGCCATCTATTTTTTAAACTTTAATTCTTCAAACAGCTTCTCAAAATACTCACAGGATGTTGTGCTTTACGGTTCGTTCCATCAAAAATCTGGTGACGGCAACTGGTTCCTGCTGCGGCGATTTCAATAGTTTTAGCTGTGTTTCTTATTTTTGGAAACAAGGTATCTTCTCCCATTTGCATACTGATGTCGTAATGCTCTTTCTCGTATCCAAAAGAGCCTGCCATACCGCAACAACCAGAATTATAAATCGTTACTTGATTGTTTTTAGGCACATTCAACATTGCAAAAGTAGCTTCTACGCTGCTTAATGCTTTTTGATGGCAATGTCCGTGTATTTTTATTTCTTTGGAAACATCCGAAAATTGATCAGCCTGTATGTTGCCTTTGGTTATTTCATTTTTGAAAAACTCTTCGATAGTAAACACGTTGTTAGCTAGTTTTTCAGCTTTTGGTTTGTCATCCACTAATCGTAAATATTCATCTCTAAAACTCAAAATTGCCGAAGGTTCGATTCCGATTAATGGTATCTCATTTGAGATTAAAGGTGCAAAAATCTCTACATTGATATTTGCAATTTCTTTCGCTTCTTCTAAGAAACCTTTGGATAAATAGGCTCTTCCACTCTCTTCATGATTAATCATAATCACTTCATATCCTAAAGATATTAAGAGTTCAAATGCATCTATTCCAACAGAAACATCATAATGATTCGTGAATTCATCACAAAACAAATAGACTTTACCACTAACTAAAGTCGTTTGGTGAATGGATTCTTTTTGGTCGTCATACCAATCTTTGAAGGTTATTTTAGAAAGTCTTGGCACTTCTCTTCGGAGTGAGACACCCATCATTTTTTTAACAATCGGCAAATTAACCATATAATTGGCAAACGATGGAAAACCTGATGCCAATTGATTCAATTTGGCATTATTAGCAAAAATTCTAGAACGCAATGAAAAGCCATTCGCTTTTTGGTATTGGTACAAAAACTCGGCTTTCAAAGAAGCGATATCTACGTTACTAGGACATTCGCTGGCGCAAGCTTTACAGCTCACACACAAATCAAAAACTTGGTACAATTCCTTATGATCAAACTTATTGCCTTTTTCTGAGTTTGTCAAATAATCTCGCAAGGCATTGGCACGCGCTCTTGTGGTGTCTTTTTCATTTCTGGTGGCGCGATAACTTGGACAAAGCGTCCCTCCTGCTGATGGTAATTTACGGCAATCACCTGAACCGTTGCATTTTTCGGCTGCACGCAATACTCCTAAACTATCGGAGAAATCTTGAAGTGTTTGTATTTCTGGTTCGTCTCTTCCGGGTTCAAAACGCAGGTTTTCGTCCATTTTTAACGCATTAACAATTTTCCCCATATTCAAAACAGAATACGGATCGAAAGCTAATTTGACACGTTTGAGTAATTCATAGTTTTTCTCGCCAATCATAAATGGCAAAAACTCGCCACGTACGATTCCGTCACCGTGTTCTCCACTAAGGGAACCTCTATATTTTTTGACAATTGTAGCTACTTCGGTAGCGATGTTTCTAAATTGGTAAACACCTTCTTTAGTTTTTAAATTCAGTATTGGACGCAAGTGGATTTCACCTGCACCAGCATGTGCGTAATAAATTGCCCCTTGACCGTGACGTGCCATCATTGCAGAGAAATCAGCGATATAATTAGGCAAGTCACTCAACTCTACGGCAGTATCTTCAATAGAATCCGCTGCTTTATCATCACCAACGATACTTCCTAAAAGTCCCAATCCTGCTTTACGAAGTTCGTTTATTTTATCAATATCCGTCCCGTAAATTTTAGGCAAAGCATAACCAAAATGATGCTGCTCTAAGTCGGCTACCAATGCATTTGCTTGTTTTTCGGCATCTTCCATACTTTCATATGAACCTACTTCAAACATCATTACCGCTTTGGGTTCACCCACAATAAAAAATCTATTTTTAGCTTGTTCACGATTGGTTTTGGTACAATCTAAAATGGTGTCGTCCATCATTTCACAGGTGTACAAATGATGTTTCATAGCTAGTAAAACCGACTCTAAGCTTTCTTGAATGGTTTTGAAATGAGCAACAACCATCACATTATTTGTGGGTGGCAACACATCAACTTTCAAGGTTACTTCGGTAGTAAAAGCTAGTGTTCCCTCGCTTCCGCAAAGGAGTTTTCCCACATTGATTGTAGGTTCCGTTCCTCCAAACAAATCCGAATGCAACAGAATATCTACCGCATATCCAGTATTTCTTCGGTGAATCTCTGGTTTTGGAAACTGACTTTTTATTTCTTGCTGAGTCGCTTCAACCGACAACTCCTCGTATAATTTTTTATAAATTTGATTTTCAAGTGTAGCGCCTTTCGTCTTTTCGATAAATTCCGCCGAAGTCAGTTCGCCAAAAACCACTTCAGACCCATCACTTAAAACAGCTTTAATCTCAATAATTTTATCACGGGTAACACCATAACGAATCGAGGTTGTCCCTGAAGAATTATTTCCTACCATTCCACCAATCATACAACGATTAGAAGTTGATGTGTTAGGACCAAAAAACAATCCGTGTGGTTTTAAAAACAAATTCAATTCGTCGCGAATCACACCTGGCTGTACAGTAACGGTTTTCTTATCCGCATCGAATGAAACGATTTCTGTAAAATGTTTGGATACATCGACAATTATCCCGTTTCCAACAGTTTGACCAGCCAATGATGTTCCAGCGGTTCTTGGGGTTAATGATAGTTTGTATTCTCCAGCAAAACGAACAATTTTCACAATATCAGCCACCGTTTTAGGTAAAGCTACTGCTTGTGGCACTAGTTTATAAGCTGAAGCATCAGTGGAATATAAAATTTTATGGAGTTCGTCATACAAAAGTGTTCCTTCTAACGATTTTGATAACGATTTGAATTGTGATATAAGCGACATGAAATCCTTTGTTTATGATATCTAGCAAATATAAATATAATCCCTAGAAGTCAATGATATTCTGTTGTGACAATATTTGTTAAATTTTGAAGTTCTAAAAATAGTGTCCAGACGACATGGACAGGACAAATGTATGAGTCAAAAAAAAAAAAAAACCAGATTCGCAATTTTTTTCTTCTAATCTTAAATTTTGATTTTAAAAATTCATGCATTTGACCTAACGAAATGGATTAAACATTAAAAAAATAGTTTTTAACATTAAAAAAGTACTTGACATACTTCTCTTTAAAACTTTTTACTATTTTTGCACCACTTTTAAAAAACAACAGCATTGAAACTTTTATTTGCAACCTTATTGTCACTGACTCTTTTACTTCCTTCAATGGGTAGTATGGTGATTTTTATGCAATTTAAAGTAGCCCAAGATCAAATTGCTCAAACAATTTGTGTACAACGTGCTAACATCAATAATAGTTGTAATGGTCGTTGTGAACTTCAAAAAAGTTTAAAAAAATACGAAGACAACGAAAAAAGAATGAATAATACTAATTTGAAAGAGAAAACAGAATTAGTTTATACTGCTGACACTTTAGAATATACACTAGCTCCATTGGTTACTTTCCTTAAAGAAAGAACACCAGTAACACATTTTTCTCAAAATCCAATACGGATTTCGTTTGCTATTTTTCACCCTCCCCTCGCGTAAATTATAATTTTAGGAATGCTGTATATGCAGAATTCAAATGTTTTTGGCTTAAAGCCAAAAAAATCTATGTATTATAATTATTTAAAATGAAAAAAATTATCATTCTACTGGTATTAGTAGGACAATTCATTAACGCACAAAAAAAACAAGTAGATACTACTCAAACAGAATTAGACAACGTATTTATTACTGCAAACAGAACCAAAACTCTACGTCAAGAAACGCCAGTTGCTATTAGTAAAATCAATTATAAAACAATTGATGAGGCCAAAGCTTCAGCCTTATTCGAGATCGCTAATAAAACGCCTGGTGTAGTAATGATCAATCTTGGTAATGAACAACATGCCATGTCAATCAGGCAACCTATTTCCTATTCTAGTTACTATTTATATCTTGAAGATGGTTTGCCTATTCGACCTTTAGGAATTTTTAATCACAATGCTTTATTAGAAATCAATCAATTCAACTTACAATCAATTGAGGTAGTAAAAGGGCCTGTTTCTTCTTTATATGGTACTGAGGCTGTAGGCGGTACAGTGAATTTAATTTCGCAAAAGCCATCGTACTATCCTGAATTTAAATTTGGAGTTCAAGCCGATCAATGGGGTTACAAACGAATTCAAGCAGCAGCTGGGGCTACTATTGGAAAAGTAGGTTTTCATATTGCTGGAATTTCGAGTCTTCAAGAAAATTCTTGGATGGCACAATCCGATTATAAAAAAGATAATTTGAATATTAGAGTAGATTACCACATCAATGACAATACGCGTATGATAAGCAATACAATGGTGGGAAGTTACTATTCAGACATGAGCGGTAGTGTGAATGAAAACGATTTTAATAATAGAACCTACACCAGTACTTCGGATTTTACGTATCGAAAATCAGACGCTTTGCGTACACGTTTGACATTAGAACACGACTGGAATACGAATTCAAGTACCTATTTAACGGTTTATCACAGAGATAACAAACTGGGACAAAATCCTTCATACGGTATTCGTTGGAATCCAACGGTAAATCCAACTACTGCCACTGGAGAAGTAAATTCAAATAACTTTAAAAGTTATGGCGCAGTAGCACAACATACACAAAAATTTGATTTTTGGAAAACAACAATGGTTAGTGGTGCTTCTTATGATTTTTCACCCGTTACGTATTGGTCGTATTTATTAGATATTAAAGCTACTTTAAATCCTGGTGAAACAGGTAAACAAACCGTAAACAAATATGAAATCGTTGCAGAACATCCAGAAATTAAATTAGCTGATTATACCGCAGACATATACAATACAGCCGTTTTTGAACAAATTAGTTTTAGCCCAATTGCTAAAACAATTGTTACTGTTGGTGGTCGTTATGATGCTATGAAAATAAAGTATGATAATGCTTTAGACAAGTCAAATGGTACTAAAACCTATGATAAATTCACATTTAAAGCGGGAATCAATTACAATCCATTTAAACAAGCAGGATTTTACGGGAACTATTCTCAAGGATTTGCACCTCCTGGAATTACTTCTATTTTTAGAGCAAAATCAGGAACGGGTGGAAATACAGGAACACCAGCTCAGTTTTATTATAATTTAGATCCTGCCACTTTTGAAAATTATGAAGTTGGTGGATGGTTGAGTTTATTAAAAAACAAATTGAGTTTTGATTATGCTCTTTATTATATGGAAGGTACTAACGAATTATTGAGTATCACACTTGAAGACAAATCAACTGATTACCGTTCAGCAGGAGAAACTAGACACAAAGGAATTGAATTTGGTTTTAACTACAAACCCAATACACAATGGAATTTACGTGTAGGCGGAACTGTTGCTGAACACCGTTATATTGATTTCCAAGTTTCAGACAAATCTACAGATCCTTTACAAAACTTAAGTGGTTACGAAATGCCACAAGCACCAAGATGGTCAGGAAATTCAGAAGTTACGTATTACCCAAACTGGTTGCCTAATTTCAGAGCTGGAATCGAATGGCAACTCATTAGTAGTTATTACCAAGACCAAGTAAATACTGTAAAATATGCGGGGTATAATTTATTTAATGCGCGAATTGGGTATAAATACAAAAGCATTGAAATCTACGGTAACATTATGAATCTAACCGATAAATTGTATGCTTATAATGCTAGTAGAGGTAATTTAGCCAGTTCGCAATCTACATTTACCGCTGCAGCTCCAAGAACTTTTTTAGTAGGATTGCAATACAATTTTTCATTGAAAAAATAAACCAAAATGACAAAGTCAAAAAACAAAAAGTGGTCTAAAAAAATCAAACAGAACATGTACAAATGGC
>NZ_JBAWDL010000093.1:0-5831 GCF_049590715.1 Flavobacterium sp. | reverse complement strand
TTATGCTACAGAGATTTCAAAATTTACTGCTTTTTTTAAGAATGCTTTTATCAACAAACGATTAGGTGCTAAACCTGAAGTTAAAATTTCATTTCTTGTGCTGTGCCCTTCAGTAGAAATAGTGGTGTTTGGATTTTGTTTTGTTCCCATAAACCATAAAACAAATTCTACATTTGAAGAAGCTCTTGAAGTACTTACATTGTCTGTAGTTGAAACCTGTTCAACTTCAGTTAATGAATTAACAGGTGATTGACTAAAAACAGCAACTGAAAATAGCAAAACAAAGACTACAAGTATATTGTTTAATGTTTTATTAAAATTATTCTGTTTTACTGAATTTATCATAAGTGTTTTAAAAACTAGAGAAAAGAATTCTTCTCTTATACATCAGCAAAATTAGATCAACATCAGTTCCACTAAAAATATAATCGATAAACAACAATTATAATCGTTTATATACGCAATCTAGTTGACAACAACCCTTTTATAAAACTCATAAAACATAAAAACATAAAAAAAGGCTTCTTTTAAAGGAAGCCTTTTTTTTGTTATGCTTGTCCTGCTGGACCAAAATTAAGCGGTATTGGCGCTTGTTCTGTATCTTTAATTTCTCCATTTGCTAATTCGAATCGGTGAATATTATCCCCTATCGCTTTTAGCAATCGTTTGGCATGTTGCGGAGTTAATACAATTCTTGACTTGACTTTAGCTTTTGGAATACCAGGCATGATACTAACAAAATCTAATACAAACTCTGACGAAGAATGGTTGATAATCGCTAGGTTAGAATAAATTCCTTCTGCTGTTTTCTCATCCAATTCAATGTTAATTTGTTCTTGTTGCTCTTTCATGTTTTCAGTAGTTAGTGATTAGTAAATTGTGATTAGCAACTAAATTATAGCAAAAAGTGATTAGCCAAAAAGACTAACCACTAATCACTATAGACTAATTACTAAAAAATTAGTAAATATATTCTTCTTTATTGGCCATCATATCATTGTAATCTTCTTTAGATCCTACAATAGCATTGTCGTATTCTCTCATACCAGTACCTGCTGGAATTCTATGTCCAACAATTACATTTTCTTTCAATCCTTCTAAGTAATCAATTTTACCTGCTACTGCAGCTTCGTTTAATACTTTAGTTGTTTCTTGGAAAGAAGCAGCTGAGATGAACGATTTTGTTTGAAGTGATGCTCTTGTAATACCTTGTAATACTGGTGTAGCAGTTGCCGTAATAACATCACGAGCTACAACGATATTTTGATCATTACGTTTCAATAATGAATTCTCATCACGCAATTGACGTAGTGTCACAATTTGACCTTCTTTTAAATTAGAAGAATCTCCTGCATCTTCAACTACTTTCATACCATATAATTTATCATTTTCAACGATAAAATCTTTAGTATGGATCAATTGATCTTCTAAGAATAAAGTATCTCCTGGATCTTGAACTCTAACTTTACGCATCATTTGACGAATTACAACTTCAAAGTGCTTATCATTAATTTTCACCCCTTGTAGACGGTATACTTCTTGAATTTCGTTAACCAAGTACTGTTGAACAGCAGCTGGACCTTGAATTCTTAAAATATCGTCTGGAGTAATTGCTCCATCTGACAAAGGAATACCCGCTCTTACAAAGTCATTCTCTTGAACAAGAATTTGACTTGAAAGTTTCACTAAGTACTTTCTGACATCACCAAATTTAGATTCAATAACGATCTCACGGTTACCTCTTTTGATTTTTCCAAAAGAAACAACACCATCAATCTCAGAAACCACAGCTGGATTCGAAGGATTACGAGCTTCCAAAAGCTCTGTAATTCTTGGTAAACCTCCCGTGATATCTCCAGATTTAGAAGAACGACGTGGGATTTTAACCAATACTTTACCAGCTTTAATTTTCTCACCATCATCTACCATTAAGTGGGCACCTACTGGTAAGTTATACGAACGAATTAGCTCGCCATCTTTACCGTAAACTAATAAAGTTGGAATTAATTTTTTAGCTCTTGATTCAGAAATTACTTTTTCTTGGAAACCAGTTTGCTCATCAATTTCAACCATGAATGATTGTCCTTGCTCTAATTCTTCGTAAGCAATTTTACCAGTAAACTCAGAAACAATAACTCCATTATATGGATCCCATTTACAGATTACATCTCCTTTTGCAATTGACTGACCGTCTTTTACGAAAATACTAGAACCGTAAGGAATATTATGTGTGTTTAAAACAATACCCGTTTTTTCGTCAACTAATTTTAATTCTGTAGAACGAGAAACAACAATATCTACTTCGTTTCCTTCGCTATCTTCTCCTTTTACAGTTTTTAAATCTTCAACTTCAAGTTTACCTGGGAATTTAGCAATAATACTAGACTCTTCAGATATACCTCCCGCAACCCCTCCAACGTGGAACGTACGAAGTGTCAACTGTGTACCTGGCTCTCCAATAGACTGTGCAGCAATTACACCTACAGCCTCACCTCTTTGAGTCATTTTTCCAGTAGCTAAGTTACGACCGTAACATTTAGCACAAATTCCTTTTAACGCTTCACAAGTCAATGGTGAACGAACTTCAACTCTCTCTAATGGAGAAGCTTCGATCGTTTTCATAATTGCCTCAGTAATTTGTTGTCCAGAAGTTACTAGAACTTCATTAGTCAAAGGATTAATTACATCTTGCAAAGCAACACGCCCTAAGATTCTTTCTCCTAATGATTCAACGATTTCTTCATTCTTTTTCAATGCAGAAACTTCTACACCTCTAAGAGTACCACAATCTTCGATATTAACAATTACATCTTGAGATACATCATGAAGTCTTCTTGTTAAGTATCCAGCATCTGCCGTTTTCAAAGCCGTATCCGCTAGTCCTTTACGAGCACCGTGGGTAGAGATAAAGTATTCTAAGATCGAAAGACCTTCCTTAAAGTTAGAAAGAATCGGGTTTTCAATAATCTCACCACCACCAGCAGTCGATTTTTTAGGCTTAGCCATCAAACCACGCATACCAGTTAACTGACGAATTTGTTCCTTAGAACCCCTCGCTCCAGAATCAAGCATCATATATACCGAGTTAAACCCTTGTTGGTCTTCTCTAATATTTTTCATTGCTAATTCAGTAAGTTGAGCATTGGCAGAAGTCCAAACATCAATAACTTGGTTGTAACGTTCGTTATTTGTGATAAGACCCATGTTATAGTTAGCCGAAATACCTTCAACTTGCTCTCTAGCATCAGCTATCAATTGTGTTTTTTGTTCTGGAATACGAATATCTCCTAATGAGAATGATAATCCTCCGCGGAATGCGAATTTATACCCCATATCTTTCATATTATCCAAGAAGGCAGCCGTTTCAGGTACACTTGTTGAATTTAATACGTGACCGATAATATCTCTAAGATTTTTCTTAGTCAATACATCATTGATATATCCAGCTGCTTCAGGTACTACTTCATTAAACAATACACGTCCAGCGGTAGTTTGAATGATTTTATAAACTAGTTCCCCTTGTTCATTAAAATCTTTAGCACGGATTTTTACACGCGCATTCAATTCTAAACGTCCTTCATTTAAGGCAATATTTGTTTCTTCAGCAGAATAGAAGGTCAAATCTTGACCTAAAATTGTTTTCTCTGGAGTAGATAATCTTTCTTTGGTCATATAATATAGACCCAAGACCATATCCTGAGATGGTACTGTAATTGGAGCACCATTAGCAGGGTTCAATATGTTATGAGAAGCCAACATTAACAATTGTGCTTCAAGGATAGCTTCAGGTCCAAGTGGCAAGTGAACTGCCATTTGATCCCCATCAAAATCCGCATTAAACGCTGTACATACTAATGGGTGTAATTGGATTGCTTTTCCTTCAATTAATTTTGGTTGGAAAGCTTGAATACCCAATCTGTGTAACGTAGGAGCACGATTCAGTAATACTGGATGTCCTTTAATTACATTTTCAAGAATATCCCAAACTACAGGCTCTTTTTTATCTATAATTTTCTTAGCAGATTTAACTGTTTTCACAATTCCTCTTTCTATCAATTTACGGATAACAAAAGGTTTGTATAATTCAGCTGCCATATCTTTTGGCAATCCACATTCGAACAACTTCAATTCAGGTCCAACAACAATTACCGAACGAGCAGAATAATCCACACGTTTTCCAAGTAAGTTTTGACGGAAACGTCCTTGCTTACCCTTTAAGGAATCAGATAATGATTTTAATGGTCTGTTTGATTCTGTTTTAACAGCAGATGCTTTACGAGTGTTATCAAATAATGAATCTACAGATTCTTGCAACATACGTTTTTCGTTTCTCAAGATAACTTCTGGAGCTTTAATCTCCATTAATCTTTTCAAACGGTTGTTACGGATGATTACACGACGGTATAAATCATTCAAATCTGAAGTTGCAAAACGACCTCCATCAAGTGGTACAAGTGGACGTAATTCTGGTGGAATTACAGGAACCACTTTCATAATCATCCATTCTGGACGGTTTTCACGGTTCAAGTTAGACTCACGGAAAGATTCTACAACTTGTAATCTTTTTAAAGCTTCTGTTTTACGTTGTTTAGACGTTTCATTATTAGCAGAGTGACGTAATTGGTAAGACAATTGGTCTAAATCAATACGCGCTAATAAATCCATAATACATTCTGCTCCCATTTTGGCAACAAATTTATTAGGGTCAAAATCATCTAAATATTGATTATCTTGAGGAAGTGTATCCAAGATATTCAAATACTCTTCTTCCGTTAAGAAATCTAATCTTTGAAGAGATTCACCTTCTGCATTTTTAGCTATACCCGCTTGGATAACTACGTATCTTTCGTAGTAAATGATCATATCTAATTTCTTAGATGGAAGACCAAGAATATAACCAATTTTATTCGGAAGAGAACGGAAATACCAAATATGAGCAATTGGCACAACAAGGTTGATGTGACCTACTCTATCTCTACGTACTTTTTTCTCAGTAACTTCAACCCCACAACGGTCACAGATGATTCCTTTGTAACGTATTCTTTTATATTTTCCACAAGCACATTCAAAATCTTTTACTGGTCCGAAAATACGTTCACAGAAAAGACCATCACGTTCTGGTTTGTGCGTACGGTAGTTTATAGTTTCTGGTTTTAAAACTTCACCTCTTGATTCTTTCAAGATAGATTCAGGTGAAGCAAGACCTATTGAGATTTTATTAAACCTTTTAACCGGGTTTTTATCTTTATTATTGTTGTTGTTTCTATTATTCATCATAGTTTTTACTATTGATTTATTTGCAATTAAAAATTGATTTTTGTTTAGTCTAAAGTCAAATGTCATAAAGTTTTTAAAGTCAGTGAATGACTTTAGGCTTTTGGACTTTCAAACTTTCGACTTAAAACTACCTCGGGTTACTTCTCTAAACCTCAAACGCTAATTTGAAGTGCTAGTTAAAAATATTAGTTTTTAAAAAATCGGAACGGGTTACGGGTATAAATCCTAAAAACATATAAAATAAGTAATCAGTTTTCAGGCATTACACCTGAAAACTGATACTTTAAAATAAATTATTCTTCTAATCTAATATCTAAACCAAGACCTTTCAATTCATGCATTAATACATTGAATGATTCAGGTAATCCTGGTTCTGGCATAGACTCGCCTTTTACGATAGCTTCGTAAGTTTTAGCTCTACCAATAACATCATCAGACTTCACAGTCAAGATTTCTCTAAGGGTACTCGATGCTCCATAAGCCTCAAGTGCCCAAACCTCCATCTCTCCAAAACGTTGACCTCCAAATTGAGCTTTACCTCCAAGTGGTTGTTG
>NZ_JBAWDL010000092.1:0-8465 GCF_049590715.1 Flavobacterium sp. | reverse complement strand
AAAATACTCAAATAAAAAACACTCATTTTTGATTTAAAAAAGACATTGTCTTTTGCACAGGTTGGCTTATTTTCGACTAATAAAGTAAAGTTAAATTAGAATCAAAAAGTTGTTATCTACTGTTGGTTTTTTATTTTTGAAAAAAATAGTTTTTAGATGTAGTCATTATAATATTGTATGAAGAGAATTCTTTTTTTTATTTTTATGATTGGTGTGGTCACCACAGGGTATTCTCAAATAGAGTTTAATAAAACCTTTAAAGTGATTCCACCTGTAGCTATTCCGCCCAAAGCGGAAAAAAAGCCAGTGCCCGAAAAACCCAGTAATAAAGATCCTTTTGCAGTGGTTCCTAAACCTAATGCTAAGAATCCTGAAACGCCTATGGAAGATCCAACGTATTCTAATGGGAAAAAACCAGAGCCTATTTCTATGATTGAGCATAATGATTTTGACGATCCTGGTGAAGCTTTAAAAGAGAAGTTAAGTAAAAGTTTGGATCGATCATTAGTTAATGAAGGTTTAAAGTTAGATTCTAGAATGCTCGTTAAAATTGATGTGAATTTTGGAGACCTCCGAACTACATCAGAGTATTTCGTTATCAAATGCCGTGATTTTGGTCAAATTGATGGTGATTTAATCAAAGCATCACTGAATAATCAAGCTGTAAAAGAGAGGATTCAATTGCAAAGTAATTATCAGGTATTCCGAATTTATTTTAAAGAAGGAATAAACACATTCGAACTTGAGGCATTGAATAGAGGTAGTTTAGGTGGGAATACGGCTGAGTTTCAAATCTATGATGATAAAGGGAAGTTTGTGCGTTCGGATTTTTGGGAAAATTGGGACACTGGAGTCAAAGGAAAGTTCATTATTGTTAAGGAGTAATTCGCATTGAAATAAGTCAAAAAAAACCTTTGCTATTTTATATCAAAAAAAATAAAAATCCATTTTTACAATCCAAATTTAAAAAGTAATTTTGCGCCCATGCAACACAACGTACTTATTTTAGATTTCGGATCGCAATACACTCAGCTTATTGCGCGTAGAGTTCGCGAATTAAATATATTCTGCGAAATTTTTCCATACAATCATTTTCCAGATGATTTATCAAGTTATAAAGCGGTAATTTTAGGAGGTAGCCCTTTCTCTGTTCGCGGAGAAGATGCACCACACCCTGACTTATCCCAAATTAGAGGTAAACTACCTATGCTTGCCGTTTGTTACGGAGCACAATATTTAGCCCATTTTAGTGGTGGAGAAGTTGCTGCATCTAATACAAGAGAATACGGTAGAGCTAATTTATCTTATATTAAGGAAGAGGAAATTTTCTTCGATGGCGTTTCTGAAAACAGCCAAGTTTGGATGAGTCATAGTGATAGTATCAAAGCATTACCTACTAATGGTGTTAAGTTAGCGAGTACTCATGATGTAGAATTTGCTGCTTACAAAATTGAAGGAGAAACTACTTATGCTATTCAATACCATCCTGAAGTTTTTCACTCTACTGACGGTTCTAAAATGTTAGAGAACTTCTTAGTGAAAATTGCTGAAGTACCTCAAAATTTTACGCCAAATGCTTTTGTTGAAGAGATAGTGGCTGAAATGCAAGAGAAAATTGGAAATGATAAAGTTGTTTTAGGACTATCTGGAGGAGTTGATTCTACTGTAGCAGCTGTTTTATTACACAAAGCCATTGGTAAAAACCTATATTGTATTTTTGTAAATAATGGTTTGTTACGTAAAAATGAATTTCAAAGTGTTTTAGATCAATACGAAGGAATGGGATTAAACGTAAAAGGGGTGGATGCTTCTCAACGTTTCTATGATGCATTAGCTGGAGTTACCGATCCAGAATTAAAAAGAAAAGCGATTGGAAATGCTTTTATCGAAGTTTTTGATGATGAGTCACACCAAATTGAAGATGTAACTTGGTTAGCCCAAGGAACTATATATCCTGACGTTATCGAATCAGTTTCTGTAAAAGGACCTTCGGCTACTATTAAATCACATCACAATGTGGGAGGGCTTCCTGATTATATGAAATTAAAAATTGTAGAGCCTTTACGTATGCTTTTCAAAGATGAAGTACGTAGGGTAGGTGCGTCTTTAGGAATTGATCCAGAATTATTAGGAAGACATCCTTTCCCAGGGCCTGGATTGTCTATTCGTATCTTAGGTGATATTACTTTAGAGAAAGTTCAAATTTTACAAGATGTTGATAAAGTGTTTATTGATGGTTTAAAATCTTGGGGATTGTATGATAAAGTTTGGCAAGCAGGAGCTATTTTACTTCCTGTAAATAGTGTAGGTGTCATGGGTGATGAACGTACTTATGAAAAAGTAGTAGCACTTAGAGCAGTAGAATCCACTGACGGAATGACGGCTGACTGGGTACACTTACCGTATGACTTCTTGATGAAAGTATCTAATGATATTATCAATAAGGTAAAAGGAGTGAACCGAGTTGTTTATGATATTAGCTCTAAACCACCCGCAACTATTGAGTGGGAATAATTCAATATAAATATTATTTTTTTACAATTAAGTAGTTACATTTGTAAATACTTAATTGTAAAAAATAATATTGATGAAGATTTTTTTAAGGATTATATTGTTGCTAATTCCTACAATAATTTCCGCTCAAAATTCGTTTTTAGAGCATAAAACAAAAAAAGGAGAAACCGCTTATTCTATTTCTCTAAATTACAAGTTACCTCTCAATGATTTGTATAAATATAATTCGGGAATACAAAACGGAGTTTCAGAAAATCAAATTCTAAAAATACCCGTTTATTCAATTTCTAATATAGAAATAGATCAAGTTGCAATACATATTGTTGAACCAAAAGAGACTTTATTTAGTATATCAAAAAAATATTTGATCTCAGTTGAATCCTTAAAAAAAGCCAATGAAGAATTGCTTAACGAAGGTTTGAAATCTGGACAACATTTAACAATTCCTAAAACGGAATTACTACAATCGCAACAAAACAAATCAGGCATAAAAAACACCAAAACAGAACATATAGTTTTGCCAAAAGAATCTTTATTTAGTATAGCACGTACTTATAATGTGTCTGTTGAGGATTTGGGCGAGATTAATAAAGAGATACTAAATGATGGTTTGAAATCGGGGCAACTAATAGTGATTCCTAACAAAAAGAAGACATTAGATGGTAGAGTCCGAATAATCAATAAACAAACTATTTTTCATATTGTTGCTTCTAAAGAAACAAAATATTCTATTGCAAAGCAATACGGAATTTCAATAGAACAGTTAGAGTCTCAAAATCCAGAAATAATAAGCAGCTTAGTGGAAGGCAATAAGCTGGCTATTAATAAAGATAAGATCAATCCTGAAAACGATACTGAAGAGTTAATGATTGCATTGGCAGAAAAACAAGTTGTTGTAGAGAATGACAAAGCTAAAAAAGTACAAATACAAGATTTAAAAGATCGATTGACTGTTCAAAAAGAAATGAATCAAAAAATCATCAAAATTAATAATTTGAAATTTGATTTAAATACGGTTGACTGGCAAAAAGGTGATGAAAAGTCATCTGAAAAATTAAAATTAGTACTTGAAGCAAATAGAAATGTACAAGAAATTTTGATGGGAAAATTAGACTCATTAATTGTTTTTATGGACGGAGATTTGACTAATTTAAAGGAAATGAAAATTACCGATTTAAGAGAAACAAAACGTTTGGAAAATGAGTCTTATAAAAATATTGCTCAAACAAACGAAATGTCCAATAATTTAAAGCGTGAACTTGCTATAAACCGAAAAAATTATGCTGAATTAATGAATAAAGTGGAACAAATCGCTGTTGCGGAAAATCAAGTATACAAAAGGAAAGTTCGTGAAGGAGAAAAGGAAGCAAAACAAGAAAAAATAGATGGTCTTTCATACGAAGATCTAAATAAATACAAAGTAACACAAGAGAAAAACGACAAACAAAATACGGCTTTATTAGGTAAAATAGATTCTTTAGGAGCACAAAAAAAGATAGAAGTTAAAAGATATATTAGCAAGGCAACTTTTTATAGTACAGAAGCAAGGTCCTTTGATGATAATTTAGCATTGTTAAAAATCAATAGACATCAAAAGGAAGTAATTGAAAAACAGAAAGAAGTCAATCCTGATCAATTTAATTCAATTCCTATTACTACAGAACAAGGAGCAGAGATAATAGCTAAAAATCCTAATTTATATGCTGAAATTATTGATAAAATTGAAGTTATTGATAATATACATGATAATAAACTAGGATTTTATTTGGTGTTAAAAGAGTTTACAGAAGCAACACCAAGAGATGAATTTATTATTAAATTAATAGATGCAGGAGATTTTAATACTAGCTTTTTTTTCAATGTAAATAAACTTTCGTATTATGTTTATTCTGATTATGCTACAAATATTGAAGGCTTGGTAGGAAAATTAGTGAAACAAAAAAACAATATTGATTATAAGGATGTAAAAATTGTAAAATTAGAGGATAATAGGCCATCTGATTAAGATTATATATGTAAATAATGAAGTTTCCCTTGAATATGTTAGGTTTATAAAAGCTTTTTAGTTTAATTAAAAATTAATTTTTAGAATATAAATATGACCCATTTTTTTAAAATAATCCCATTTTTTCTTTTATTATCAATTACTGTATTTTCTCAAGAGAAAACAATTACACATAAGATTGAAGCGGGGGAGACTATAGTTAAAATTGCTCAAAAATATCAAGTCACACCTTTTGATATATACCAACTTAATCCAGATGCTCAAAGAGGATTGAAACCAAACATGATATTATTAATTCCAGGTAAGTCAAGAATTAAAGTTACTACTGTTAAGCCAAAAGTAGAATTGACTACAGGTTCGCATGAAGTAATGCCTAAAGAAACTTTATATGGGATTCGTAAGAAATATGGTGTTTCAGAAGAGGAGTTAAAGAGAGCAAACCCTTTTTTGGAAGCAAATGGTATACAAATAGGGCAGGTTCTGGTTATTCCTAATAATAAATTGAATAAGTCAGTTGCTCCTATAGTAACTGAAAAAGTGATTTACCATGAAGTGTTACCTAAAGAAACAAAGTATTCTATTGCAAAGCAATATAATATTACAATTGATGAATTAGAAAAACGAAATCCTGAAATTATTCCAAATCTAACTATTGGATATAAATTATTGATAAAAGGGAAACTGTCTAAAGAAATTAAAACAGGTGAATTTGTAGAGAATAAATCTACCGTTTTAACTCCAATTACAACAGATTTAAAGTATACTACTTATGAAGTTAAACCACAAGAAACATTATATAGCTTGTCTAAAATGTTTGATTTAACTCAGGATGAATTAATTAAGTTAAATCCTGTTTTAACAAACGGTGTTACTATTGGAATGGTGTTGAAGGTTCCTTCAAAAATGGTTCAACTAAATAATTCAAAAGCAGATTTTGAGTATACCACTTATGAAGTAAAACCATTAGAAACTTTATATAGTTTGTCTAAAATGTTTGATTTAACTCAGGATGAATTAATTAAGTTAAATCCTGCTTTAGCAAATGGTGTTACTATTGGAATGGTCTTGAAAGTTCCTTCTAGAATAGTTCCATTAATTGAAACAAAAAAAGAATTTTCGTCATTATCTAACATTATTGCAGAGGGAAAACGCAAAAGATTAGTGATGTTATTACCGTTTAATATTCCGAAAATTGAATCAGATTCTGTGAATTCTACTTCTAATAGAATAAAAAAAGATAAGTTTTTGAATATGACTTTAGACTTTTATGCAGGAGCTTTGATAGCTATTGATTCTGCTAAAGTGATGGGATTACCTATTGATATTGAAATCTATGATTCACAAGAAAATAAATTTGGTTCCAATGTTCCAGCATTAATTAAAAATTATCAACTAGAGACAGCAAATGCTATCATTGGTCCTTTTTACCAAAGCAATGCTGAAGTGGCCGCTAAATTGTTAAAAGAAACCAATACTCCTGTTATATCGCCTTTGTCCAAAGAAGTAGGGAATCCGTATCGTAATTTATATCAAACGATTCCTTCTCCTGAAACTGTTAAAAATACCATGTTTAATTTTATGCGTTCCAATGGTGGAAACATCATGGCTGTAGTAGATAAGAAAAAAGAATCTATAATTAAATACATTAAAGAAAATCAACCTGCTGTTCCATTTGTAGCTTTTACAGATCAAGGAAGTGTGTCTGTTGAAAGTTTCAAAAGTTTATTAGTGAAAGATAAGATGAACTATGTGGTGATGGAAACTGAAAATACTTGGATGATTAAAACTACACTAGCAATGATGTTAGGTGTTATGAAAGAGTATCAAGTACAATTAGTGATTTTAGAGCCTAATAGTACGTTTGATTTTGAAGAAATTAAATTTGAAAATTTAATAAAACTGAAATTGATGTATCCTTCAGTAACACGTGAAAATGCTTCAAATGAAGCGGCTATTTTTGATAGAAATTATAAGAAAATAAATAATGTTTATCCAGGAACGTATGCATCTCGTGGTTTTGATGTTACTTTTGATACAATGATGCGATTAGTTCAAAATGTCAAATTTGAAGAAACAGTCAATACTGTGGCAACAAAACAAGTAGATAATCAATTTGAATATTACTTAAAAGCAGATGGAGGATATACTAATAGAGGGGTTTTTATCTTGTATTATGACTCTGATTTAACGATTAAAGAAGCAAAATAATGACATCAAAAGTAACGTATTTAGGAGATTTAAGAACATCGTCAATTCATTTACAATCAGGAAGTGAAATCATATCTGATGCACCATTAGATAATAATGGTAAGGGAGAAGCTTTTTCTCCAACAGATACTGTAGCCAATGCTTTGGCAAGTTGCATGTTTACGATTATGGGAATCAAAGCACGTGATTTGAAAGTTGATTTGTCAACTTCGACAGCTAATGTTACTAAAATTATGAATGTAGAACCAAGAAGGATAGGAGCTATCAAAATTGAATTTGATATGCATAGTACAGTTGATGATAAGACAAAAGTGATTTTAGAAAGAACAGCTATGACTTGTCCTGTTTTTTTAAGTTTACATCCTGATATCGAAAAGAAAATTAGTTTTAACTGGAAATAGAATAAAGAGAAAAGAATATAGAAAAAGAAGCAAGAAGCAAGAGAAAAGAAGCAAGAGAAAAGAAGCAAGAGAGTCCATCCTCTTTTTTCTTTTCTCTTGCTTCTTTTCTCTTAAAAAAATCTTTTGAAAAAATGGATAAAAACCAAGAACAACTCATCAAGTTAGCTCATGCAAAAATGCCTTTTGGTAAATATGAAGGGCGTTATTTAATTGATTTACCTGAATATTATGTGGTTTGGTATCAGAACAAGGGATTTCCAAAAGGGGAATTAGGACAGCAACTTCAATTGGTTTACGAATTAAAATTGAATGGATTGGAGGAATTGATACGGAATATCAAAAAAAGATACCCAAAAGCTAGATAATCTCTTAAAATAAGGAAGGTTTTTGAGATATAAATTAATCAGTTGATCAATTGTCATATTTCCCAATTATCTCTTTTTTAAATTAGCATAATCCCAATTTATAATCGTATTTTTGCATCGTTTTTTATACAATTACAATACAAATTAGAACAGAATGAATCAAACGAAATATATTTTTGTTACTGGTGGTGTGACTTCTTCATTAGGAAAAGGAATTATTGCAGCATCATTGGCAAAATTGTTACAAGCCAGAGGATACCGTACAACAATTCAAAAGTTTGACCCTTATTTAAACGTGGATCCAGGGACATTAAATCCTTATGAACACGGGGAGTGTTATGTAACTGATGATGGTGCTGAAACCGATTTGGATTTAGGACATTACGAACGTTTCTTGAATGTTCCTACTTCTCAGGCTAACAATGTTACTACTGGTAGAATTTACCTTTCTGTTATTGAAAAAGAAAGAAGAGGTGAGTTTTTAGGAAAAACCGTTCAAGTAGTACCTCATATTACCAATGAAATTAAAGACAGAATGCAATTACTTGGTAAATCAGGTGATTACGATATTGTTATTACTGAAATTGGTGGAACTGTCGGAGATATTGAATCATTACCATATATTGAATCTGTACGTCAATTAGTTTGGGATATGGGTGAGCATAATACTATTGTAATCCATTTAACATTAGTTCCTTATTTAGCTGCAGCAGGTGAGTTGAAAACAAAACCAACACAGCACTCTGTAAAAACGTTGATGGAAAGTGGTATTAAAGCGGACATCTTAGTTTGTAGAACAGAACACGAAATTTCAAATGAAATTCGTAATAAATTAGCGTTGTTTTGTAACGTGAAAAGAGAAGCCGTTATTCAATCTATTGATGCTTCAACTATATATGAAGTACCTAATTTAATGCTTGAAGAAGGATTAGATGTAGTTGCTTTAAAAAAATTAGATTTACCTAAAAGAGC
>NZ_JBAWDL010000091.1:0-27222 GCF_049590715.1 Flavobacterium sp. | reverse complement strand
TAAATTCGAGTGATTATACAGAAATAGGACACGGTTTACCTAAACATACTGGTGGATTTACAAATAATTTTAGATACAAAGGCTTTGATTTGAATGTATTTTTTCAATGGTCTTATGGAAATGATATTATGAACGCTAACCGAATTGTTTTTGAAGGAAATACTAAAAACGCATCTTATTTGAATCAATTTGCTAGTTACGCTGATCGTTGGACACCTGAAAACCCTGAGTCTGATCTTTTCCGTACTAGAGGTTATTACGGAGGAGGCTATGCTTCTCAATTTGTTGAAGATGGTTCTTTCTTGAGGTTAAAAACAGTTTCTTTTGGTTATCGTTTTGACTCTAAACAAATTCAATCTATCGGATTAAAATCAGTACGTGTTTATGTATCTGCTCAAAATTTATATACTTGGACTAAATATTCAGGACCAGACCCAGAGGTAAATACGTATAACTCTGCTTTAACTTCAGGCTTTGATTATTCTGCTTATCCAAGGTCAAGAACAATCACATTTGGAACTAATATTACTTTCTAAAAACTATCAAGATGAAAAAGACATTAATTATATTATTTATAGCATTAGGAATCGTTTCGTGTGAAGATTTCTTAAATACGGAACCGATTAACAAAATTTCAATCAAACAATATTATACAGATGAAGAGGGACTAACCCAAGCATTGGCTGGAGTTTATGATCCTTTAGGTAGCGATGCCTTATATGGAAACGGAATGTTTTTAAGGTACAATGGTTGTACTGATGAGGGATATTATGCTCGTAGTACAGTCGTTACAGGAGTCTTTGTTAATAATTATGATCCCACTAATACTGACATAAATGATTTGTGGAGTACTTGCTATTTAGGAATCAATCGTGCCAATGATTTAATTGCCAATGTTGACTTGCCACAAATGGACGACAAAAAACGTGATATTATTTTAGGAGAAGCTTTATTTTTAAGAGCCTATTATCATTTTTTATTAGTGACTCATTTTGAAAACATTCCATTGATTCTTACTCCTACCACAGGTCCAAACGATGTTTTTGTTTTTCAAACACCAATAAAAGAAGTTTATACTCAAATTCTAAAAGACATGACAGATGCCGAGGCAAAAGTAGCTACTTCGACCGAATTTGGTTATTCCAGTAGAGTATCTAAAACTGTTGTCGAAGGAATACTGGCTCGTGTCTGTTTACAAATGGCAGGGTACCCTCTTAATGATACTAGCAAATATGGTGAGGCTTTGATATGGGCTCAAAAAGTAAAAACTTCAGGAGAACATTCCTTAAGAACTACTTATAATACTACATTAACAAATAGTGCTTATAGCCAAATATTTATAGATCATGCCCAAGATAAATATGACGTAAAAGAAAGTATGTGGGAAATTGATTTCTTAGGGAATAGAGCTGATGGCAATTTAGAAACCGGACGCGTAGGAAATACTAATGGCATCACCATGACTAGCGCAGCTCTCACCTCTACTTTAGGATATAGTTATGGTTTTATCAAAGGAACAGCAAGATTATATAAAGCATACAAAACAGGTGATTTACGTAGAGACTGGGTATTAACTCCATTTACTTATAACGGAACCACAGGAGCCAAAGTTCCTATTACAACTACTACAGGTTACGGTAGGGATTGTGCAAAATGGAGAAGAGAATTTGAAGCTTCTTCGCCAAAAAACAAAAACCATGGTACAATCAATTTTCCAGTGTTGCGTTATGCAGATGTGTTGCTAATGATTGCCGAAGCCGAAAACCATGTGAATGGACCTACAACAATTGCTTATGATGCATTAAATCAAGTAAGAAGAAGAGCTTTTGGTTTGAATATAACTACACCAAGCCCAGTAGCTGATGCTCCAGCTGGATTATCTAATGTGACTTTTCAACAGGCGGTTGAGGATGAACGTTTTCAAGAACTTTGTTTTGAAGGAACTCGTCATTTAGATTTAATCCGTTGGAACAAATATGTAAGTACCATGAATTCCATAGGTAATGAAATTAGTACTAATGGGGGTGTTCAAGCTTATGGAGGTTTGGGAGGTAAGAATACTACAACGCGTCATTTGGTTTACCCGATTCCTTCCAAAGAAATGTCGGTGAACAAAAATTTGATTCCTAACAAAGGTTGGTAGTTTTTTAAACAAATAAAAATGAAGAAAATAAATCAAAACTTTTCACCTAAACGAAGTAGTTATACCCTTCGTCTAGGAATCATGACGCTACTTATTAGTTCTAGTTCATTATGGGCTCAAAAAGAAGCGCAAATTTTTACAAAATACAAAAAAGACGCTACGGTATTACCTGATTTTTCCTATGCAGGTTATCATAATGGAGAAAAGGATATTCCTATAAATTTGAAGTATAAAGTTTTTGATGTGACCACATTTGGCGCTATTCCTAATGATAATATATCCGATAAAACGGCAATTCAAAAAGCCGTTAAGGCTGCAAATGAAAACGGTTCTGGAATTGTATTCTTTCCCAAAGGACGATTTTTGATCAATGCCGATGGAGATGATTTATCCCGTGTTATTTCCAAAAGTAGCAACATCATTTTTAGAGGGAGTGGTTCAGAAAAAGGTGGCACAGAATTGTTCATGAAAAACACCTTGCAACCTGCAGATCCTAAAAAAATGTGGACGGTTCCTTCGATGTTTTCATTTACAAGTGAAGGTTCTGATAAAAAAATAGGCGAAGTTTCGGCTTCCGCCAAAGTAGGATGCTTTGACTTGGTCTTAAATTCGACCAAAGGTCTAAAAAAAGGCGATTGGATTGTTTTGACAATCCAAGACAACAATCCTGAATTGTTGAAAACAGAATTTGGAGAAATACAAGTAAACCCTACTTGGACTTACTTGACAGAGAAAGGTTTAGTAGTCAAAGTATATCATCAAATTAGTGCTGTAAAAAACAACACCATCAAATTAGTCGCTCCAATTAGCTATCCCATAGATGCAAAATACAAATGGGAAGTTCTTAAGTTTGCAAATAGCCAAGAGGTAGGTATTGAGGATATTGCTTTTGTAGGGAACTGGAAAGATAAGTTTGTACACCACCAATCTTGGGTACACGATAGTGGTTTTTCGATGATTAATATTTCAAAAATGACCAATTCTTGGCTTAGAAACTGTCGATTTACTGATGTGAGTGCCGCCGCTTCTATTGGTCAAAGTGCCAATGTTACAGTTTTAAATTGTAAGATTACTGGTAATGGAGGGCACAGTGCCATTTCTTCAGGTGGGGGTACAAATGTCTTAATTGCAAAATGTATTGATGAAGCTTCACAATGGCATTCTTTTGGAGCATCACATTATTCTATGAATACGGTTATTTGGAAATGTGTATATCCAGCTACCACTTGCTTTGAATCGCATTCGAGTCAACCTCGCAACACCCTTTTGGATGGCGTAACAGGTGGATTCATGAAAAGCCGTGGCGGTGGATCTATTTTTAATATGCCCAATCATATGCAAGGACTGGTCTTGTGGAATTATACCCAGTCTAATGAGGCGGTCAAAGATTTTGAGTTTTGGCCTCCTAACGAAGTGTATTGGAAAATATTAAAACCTACTGTAGTAGGTTTTAAAAGTGAAGGAACTACTTTTAACAAAGAACAAATAGGTTACGCTGAATCTCTAGACGGATTAGTAGAACCAGCATCATTATATACGGCACAACTAAAATTGAGATTAAAAACTTTACCCCATTGGATTAAGGAACTAGAATAATAAATTCAAGTTCAAGTGAATGAAACACCTACATTGAGTGCCTTTGTGTACTTAATAGTAGGTGTTTTTCCATTTCTTTAAAATGGATTTTATTTGTACTTTGTGAGGGTCTTACCATTTAACCACGAATCTTAAGCAATGAAAAAAAATAACTGTTTCTTTTTTTTACTATTAAATATATGTCTACTTCAATTACTGGGGGCACAGGAAGCTAACAATTTAAAATTCAAACATTTTTCGTCCAAAGAAGGTTTATCACAAAGTTCAGTTATTACTATTTTTCAAGATAAAAAAGGGTATATCTGGTTTGGTACAAGAGATGGCTTAAACAAATTTGATGGTAATAAATTCACTATTTATCGTTCCAACTATAGAGACACAACAAGTTTAACTCATAGCTGGGTCACGGCTATTTATGAAGACACTAAAGGTGATTTGTGGGTAGGAACTAAAGATGGACTTAACAAGTACAACCCAATAACAAATAATTTTAAGCAGCACCATCATTTATCAAAAAAAAATAGCCTTTCGAACAATGAAATATGGGGCATAACAGCATTAAATTCTGGTACACTTGCAATAAGCACTTCCAAAGGAGTAAACAAATTGGATATTAAAACCAATCAATTTACACATTTATTACATCAGCCGAAAGAATCAAACTCCATTAGCGACAACCGAACCCGAGGTTTTTTAAAATCCAAGAACGGAAAATTATGGATAACCACTCTTGCGGCAATTGATGTGTACAATCCTAAAACTCAAAAATGGGCACATTATAAATATCCTGAAAATACGCTGAAAGAAGCCCATGTTAATAATGCTCCCGTACTTTTTGAAGCTAAAAATGGAATAATATGGTTAGGATATGAAGGTGGTTTGGCACAATTTAATTCGAAAACAAACACTTTTGAACCCTATAATTTGAAAGGGAAAAAGGCCATACAAAGTTCCGTTAGAACCATTTATCAGGACAAAAAACAACAACTATGGGTAGGAACCTATTCGGGCTTGTTTATTTTAAATATCCAAAACCAAGAATTAAAAAAATACATTCATAATGAAAATGACTCCAAAAGTTTAAGCCAAAATTCAATATATAAAATTATTGAAGACTCCAAAGGGGATATTTGGATAGGAACTTGGGCTGGTGGCATCAATTATTTTGACCGTAGTTTTGACCGTTTCAAACAACTCACAGCAGGTTCTAAGAACACCATGCTAAACTACAAAGTAGTGAGTTCAATAGTAGAAGATAACAATCAAAAACTATGGATAGGAACTGAAGGGGGTGGAATAAATGTGTATGATCGAAAAACAGGATTATTTGAGTATTTGACAAAAAATAATGATAATCCCAATAGCATCAGTTCCAATAACATTAAATCGATGATTAAAGATCACGAAGGCAATTTTTGGATAGGAACCCATGATGGGGGTCTTAATTTTTTGAATCCAAAGTATACCCCTTTTCGTTTTGAACATTTTGAACAAAGTAAATCCAATGGCATTAACATCCATGGCTGTCGTATTTTATCGTTGCTAGAAGACAAACAGAAAAACATTTGGATTGGTACCTTGACTAATGGTTTGTTGTTTTACAATCGTGCTGAGAACAGTTTTACAAAACTTCAAAAAAGTACAAAATCAGTTTCCTGTATAGTACAATCCACTAATCCTAATGTAATACTGATAGGAGGCACACAAGGTTTAGAAAAAGTGCAAATTGACACGAAAGAAATAAGTCCAATTTCGCTCAAAAGTGAAGCCAATGATTACCATTTAATTAAATCCGTAAACTGTATTTATGAAGATAAAAACCAAAACTATTGGGTAGGTACTGAAGGACAAGGCCTGTTTTTATACCAATCAAAAAATAATAAAACCATCAATTATGGAAAAGCCGAAGGGTTACCAAACGAAATAATTTATGGTATTTTGTATAACCAAAACAATTTATGGATAAGTACCAATGATGGATTGAGTAAATTGGATTTGAAAACCCATCAATTTGAAAATTTTGACGAATCAGATGGTTTGCAAGGAAACGAATTTAATTATGGCTCTTTTTTGAAAACAAGCAACGATGAGTTGCTTTTTGGTGGACAAAATGGCTTAAATTACTTTTTTCCAAAAAACATAAAATCTAACACTCATTTTCCTGCATTAGATATATATGCTATAGAGGTCAATAACAAACCTTTTCTAAAAATCACTGATTCGAATCAAGTAATTGAGTTAAAATACAATCAAAACGACTTTAATATTGATTTTGTAGCCTTATCTTTCTCGCAACCCAATAAAAACAATTATGCCATAAAACTAGAAGGCTTTGATCAAGACTGGAATGACATTGGCAACAAAAAAAGTGCTACGTATACTAATATTGATGAAGGAACCTATGTTTTTAAAGTAAAAGCATCCAATAGCAACGGGATTTGGAATGAAAAAGAAACGACCATTACCATCAAAGTGTTGCCTGCACCATGGTACACTTGGTGGGCGTATTTGATTTATATCATTTTGATTTCGATTGCTTTGTATTTTGTTCGAAAGCTAATTTTAATACGTATTCAAGAACGAAACGAATTGAAAAATGAAAAACTGGAAAAAGATAAACTAGAAGAAGTAAACAAGTTAAAACTACAATTCTTCACCAATATTTCGCACGAATTTAGAACGCCATTAACCTTGATTTTAGGCCCTGTACAGCAGTTGGCAAAAGTTAAAAATAATAATGAGTTTGTCAAAAGGAACCTCGATACCATTCAGCGAAATACCAAAGTATTATTGCAATTAATCAATGAATTACTGGATTTTAGAAAGAGTGAAGATGGTAAATTCAAACTCAACGCCTCTAAGGACAATTTGATTCCGTTTATCCAGAATATCAAATTGTCATTTGAAGAGTTGGCAAGACAAAAAAACATTCATTATATTTTTAGCACGACGGAGGAAGCAATCGAAGTTTGGTTTGATAAAATAAAAATGAACAAAATCATTTTTAATTTATTGTCGAATGCCTTCAAGTTTTCAAGTGATAATAACAATTTGTATCTCAACATTTCCATAGTCAAGAACCAAGAGGAATCTGTTATAAAGGATTATGTCAAAATCGACATTATCAATTTTGTAAAAGTGATTCCTGAGGAGCACATCAAATTTATTTTTGAACGTTTTTATCAATTGGATCAAAAAGATGCTGAAGCAGGAACAGGAATTGGACTTTCATTGACTAAAAATTTAGTGGAACTTCACAAAGGAAAAATTGAAGTAAACAGCTCTGCCGAAAGCGGCACTTGTTTTAGTGTGTACTTGCCTCTGGGTAACGCCCATCTCGATGCAGAGGAATGTGTTGATGAGTATGATGAAACATTGACTAATCTGACTTTTCAAAAACCCATTCTACCTCCAGCGGAACTTATGCTCGAAGCAGAAGAAATTGAAAATGAAGCAGCAGGTTTCAATAAAGGAGTCCCTACCGTTTTGATTGTAGAGGATAATCAGGATGTACGCCATTTTGTGAAAAGCATTTTTGAACACCAATACAACATCGTAGAGGCCGAAAACGGAAAATTAGGAATTGAAATGGCTTCAAAATCTCCAGTAGATTTAATTATTAGCGATGTAATGATGCCTGAGATGGATGGTTTTGAATTATGCCGCAGAATCAAAACGGATATTTTGACTAGTCATATTCCAGTAATTTTATTAACGGCAAAAACCTCAGATACACACCGCGAGGAAGGATATAAAATGGGCGCCAATGCCTATATCACTAAACCTTTTGATGCGGAAATTTTAAAAATCAGAGTAGACAATTTATTAGCTACAAGAAAACAATTGATTTCAAAATTTAAGAAAGACATCATTCTTGAACCAAAAGAATTAACCATCACCTCTGCCGATGAAATTTTCTTAGAAAAAGCCATAAAAATTGTCGAAGAAAACATAGCCGATGCCGACTTTAATGTCAATGTTTTTACAGATCAAATGCACATGAGTCGCTCCGTTTTATTTCGAAAAATGAAAGTCCTCACGGGACAATCTATTAATGAATTTGTTCGTACTATCAAACTCAAGAGAGCAGGACAATTGCTTATAAGTACCCAAATGAATATCTCGGATGTCGCTTATGAAGTCGGTTTTAATGATTTGAAATATTTTAGAAAATGTTTCAAAACAGTTTTTGATGAAACCCCTAGCACCTATAGATCTAAAAATACAATTAATTTTAAATCATCAAGTTCAATAGAAGAAGAATTTTAAAGTATAATTCACTTAATTATTTGAATCTACTAAAGACGAATTAACACCTTGTTTTAAAGCTAAATACCCCCTTTGTAATTTTATTTTTTTTTATAATTTTATAAAAAAATATTAATCAAACCACAACCAATTATGAAAAAAATCACAACATTATTACTTTTAACTTTAACTGTGGGACAGCTATACGCCCAACTTAGAATTGGTGATCCAGGGGTAACAGTTGATCAGAGCAAGTTTGATTCCGATTATCCTCAAATGAGTCGCTGGGCAAATGCAGGTGTTAATGGAGGTATTCCTTTTATCAATAGTTACAATAAAACTGCTTCGATAAGCCCTGGCAACAGTTCGGCAATTAATGCTGCAATAACCAGCATGTCAAATTCACTGAGTACTGGTCAAAAAGGTTTAATAACCTTAACAAATGGAACATATACTATAAATGCTGCGGTAGTGATGAAATCAAACGTTTCATTGATCGGAGAAAGCCGTACAGGTGTAATATGTAGCATTACAATGACCAGTGGAGATGCTTTTTCATTCAATAATGTACAAAATTGCGGAATTTATAAACTAACAATACAAGGGAGCTGGAGTCAACCAACCTATAATTGGAATTATAGTCTAGATGCTAATAGGGAATTTTCGAACTCCAATATATCTGTCAGACTTAAAAATGGCACCACTAATTGCTGGCTCGATAAAGTTACCATACTCAATAGTGCCAATGATCCAATGAGATGTCCTGCTGATCACAATACGTTCAGGGATTTAATAGTGGATGGTTGCAAAAGAAAAGCAGGTGGTGCTGAAGGATATTTTTTTATTCAGGGCAGGGACAACTTGATTACCGCTTGTCAAATTACCCACATACGTCATATTTCTTTACAAGGAGGGAATGTTGAATACAATGTAGTTTATGATAATGACTTTAGACAAGAAGTCAGTTTTCATTCAGGTGATGCGGGTAATAACCTAATTGCTAATAATCGGATAACACTACCCGTTGATATGCCTCCTGTTGCTCCTGGCGATGCAGATGCCGTTACTCCGGTTGAAGCAAGAAACAATAAACCCGATTATTTTGCTATTATGGGACCTTGGTCTACTCAGCACACTAATTCAGCAAATCCAAATTTTATATATAAAAATAAATGTGTTCAAGATAATCATAATTTTGGAAGCAGAACCCCATGGTCTGATGATAGTAAAGTATATTACGGTCCAAAAAAACTTGGGTTAACAATTCAGGAGCGTATAGATAATTTCCCTGAATATGGTCCTGGAGCGCCTAGTGGAGGAACTTTATATGCTGTGAATTTAGGAATCACTGTTCCTGTATCTGGAGTTTCAGTATCGCCAACATCGCTATCGTTAAGCATTGGAAATACACAAACAGTAAGTACAACAATAAGCCCAGGAAGTGCCTCAAATAAATCTGTTCTCTGGACATCAAGTAATACCGCAGTAGCAACAGTAAATACTAACGGTGTTATAACAGCAATTGCCGCAGGTACAGCAACTATCACTGTAAAAACAGTTGACGGAAATAAAACCGCGAGTTGCTTAGTCACAGTCACTGCGACTCAAAGCAATTTACCTGTTGTCTCGTTTTTAAAACCAACAAACAACCAAAATTTTACCGTTGGCTCCACTGTTGCCGTTACCGTTAATGCTACAGATAATGGAACGATTTCCAATGTAAAACTTTATTTAAACGGTTCCCTTGTTCGTCAAGAAAGTACCGCTCCTTATGAATGGGCATATAATTCAACAAATGATCCCGTATTAAGAAATATGGTGGCTGGTACATACACTCTTAAAGCAGTTGCTACAGACAATACTGGTTTTTTAGGTGAGAAGTCAATCACATTTACTGTTAATACTATTTTATCAAAAATGCACACTTCATTAAATGTTGAAGAAAATGACGTACCCGTATTAGCCTTTCCAAATCCATTTACGAATGAATTAGTAATTCAGCTTGATGATACTTTAACTCAGTATATTTCTCTAATCGATACAAGGGGAAATATTGTTCTACGCCAAACAGTCGAAAAAGGAGCAACTAAAGTTGTGTTTTCAACCTCCCATTTGAATGCAGGAGTTTATATAGTTCAATTTTTCAATGGTACCAATAGTATAAAAACCATAAAAGTATTAAAAGAATAACTTTAGTTCATCTTGAAATAACAATTGACTATAAGATAATTTTTAGATTTTCATTCTTAATAAACTCATAAGCTGGGATTAATGCAATTCAATAAAATACACCAGCTTTTATTTCTCTTTAATTAAATTTTCTTGATATATATAAAGATCAAATTGATTATTAAATAAAAGACAGTTCGTTAAGGACTGTCTTTATTTTTTTTAAGAATGTTTAAAACGAAAGAACAAATACCGTTATATTAAATCACTAATTATTAAAGCTTTTCCACTTTTGAAACATCAAAATTGGACTTTCTACCCCCTCTTTAAGGGCAATTACACACCTGTCTTTATCCGAAAAGAGACAGATATTGCAACTTACTTTTTATACTATCATTAATATTCAAAAAACATAAAATGAGATTAGTAAAATCATTTATCGCACTGACATGTATTAGTTTATTGCAAGGCTGTATGTCAACTAACCCTACCAATCAGGTGATCGAAAAAGCTGAGGAACAATTTTCGTTGTTATTAGAAACAGCTGAAAAAGCTAACCAAATTCCTCGAACATTAGATGAAAAAGGAGACATGCATTGGACTAATACTGAATTTGATTGGACTGAAGGTTTTTTTCCTGGAAGTTGTTGGTATTTGTACGAAGCAACCAAAGACCCAAAATGGAAACAAGCAGCCGAACATTTTCAAGCTTTATTTGAAGCCCATAAATTAAGAAAAGACAACCATGATTTAGGATTTGTTTTTAATTGCTCGTATGGAAACGGCTATCGATTAACAAAAGAAGATGCGTTCAAACAAGTGATGATTGATGCAGCCAATTCATTAAGCACTCGTTTTAATCCTACTGTAGGCTGTATCAAGAGTTGGGATGTAGATAAAGGGTGGCAAGCTACTAGAGATTGGGAGTTTCCTGTAATTATTGACAATATGATGAATCTTGAATTGCTATTTAAAGCATCAGAGCTAACGGGTGATTCTAAATACAAAGAAATTGCAATAGCTCATGCAAATACCACAATGAAAAATCATTACAGATCTGATGCCAGTTCGTATCATGTTATTGATTATGATCCACAAACTGGTGCTGTCCGTCATAAAAACACGGCTCAGGGTTTTGCTGACGGTAGCTCATGGGCACGCGGACAAGCATGGGGATTGTATGGCTATACCGTTTGTTACCGCTATACTAAAGACAAAAAGTACCTAGACCAAGCTCAAAAAATAGCGAAATATATCTTAACCTACAAGGGAACACCAAGCGATGGAATTCCGTATTGGGATTATAATGCTCCTAAAATCCCTAATGAACCGCGTGATGTATCGGCGGCAGCGGTAACGGCTTCGGCATTGATGGAATTGGATGGCTACACCGCTGAATCCTATAAAACAGCGATTGACAAAATCATGGATTCTTTAGCATCTGATGAATACACCGCTAAAAAAGGAGAAAATCATAATTTTATTCTGAAACACAGCGTAGGGAGCATCCCTCATGGAAACGAAATTGACGTACCGTTAAACTATGCAGATTATTATTATTTGGAAGCTTTAGTTCGTAGCAATACCCTTCCAAAACTATAAGACCAACCAACCGCTAAAAAAATCTCGTGATGAAATATCTATTTCAACTATTTGTCCTTTTGTTTTTTGCTGTAACTAGTTCAGCTCAAATAAAGAAAAAATCAGTAAATAAAGAACAACCCAATATTCTTATTATTTTTCCCGATCAATTGCGTCGTTATAGTGCTGGGTTTTGGTCAGAAGCTCCATACCGTCAATATGTAATTGGGAAACCGGATCCAGTAGTAACACCTACGATTGATAAACTAGCCAAAAATGGTGTGGTTGTCACCAAAGGAATTAGCAACTTTCCGTTGTGTAGTCCCTACCGTGGCATGATGCTTTCAGGTATGTATCCTGAACAAAACGGGATTTGGAATAATTGCAAGAAAGATAGGGATGAAAGTCTAAAAGATGAAGTGCAAACGATCACCGATTTATTTTTTAAAGCGGGATATAATACATCTTATTTTGGAAAATGTCATTGGTTAAAAAACGAACCTTTGTTTGACGAAAAAGGAAATTATATGGGGACAGACAAAGCTCCAGGAGGAAATTATGTGAATGACTATGACACTTATATTCCTACGGGAGTCAAAAGACATCATATCGAATATTTCTATCAAGCTTTGAAAGACGAGCATTTCAATCCACATATTTATTCGAGTGACCCCGCAACAATTGAAGGTAAAAAAGACGGTGAATTGCATTTACCAAAAATATATTCCCCTAAAAATGAAGCTGCAAAAATTGTGGATTACCTGAAAAACAATCGCAATCAAAGAGACACTTCTAAGCCTTTTTGTATGGTTTGGGCTATGAATCCTCCACATAATCCTTGGGATGAAGCGAATACGGATATGGATATGTTGCATACCTATTACGACAAAGATAAATTTCCTAAATTAGACTCGTCATTGGTTGTTCGTAAAAATGCCGATTTGAAAGTGGCTAATTATGCCCGTCATTATTTTGCCAATGTAACCAGCAGCGATGCTTATATGGGAGTGGTCATCGATGAACTCGAAAAAATGGGTGCTCTTGAGAATACCATCGTAATTTTTAGTTCAGATCATGGTGAGATGTTAGGCAGCCACGGTCATGAAGGCAAAAATTATATCGAAATGGAATCGATGGCAATTCCGTTTGTGGTACATTGGCCGAAAGGCTTAAAAGCTGGGATTAATGATATCATGATAGGCGCACCAGATGTTTTGCCTACAGCTATGGGATTAGCAGGTTTAGAGAAACAAATTCCAGCGGCAGTTCAAGGAACTAATTTGGCTGATGTATTGAAAAATCCTAAAACTACAAAAGTTCAAAAGCCCAAAGCACTTTTATTAATGTTAGGCAATTCGAGAGGCGTCTTGACCGATAGATATACCTTGTGTATCGAAGAAAATAAAACACCTTGGGACAAAAAAGAAGTGAAAGATATAGCCAGAACCTTCATCTATGACAACATAAAAGATCCTTATCAATTAAAAAGAATACCTTTAAATGAACAACCCGAAGTTGCCAAGGACTTATTAGTGCAATTGGGTCAAAAGTTAAAAATGGCCAACGACCCTTGGTACAAAACCAAAAAATACAGTGATTTGATTCCTTATCCCAAAAACTAAAACCGTAGTATAATGAAATTTGAAAACATAGTCTTGACCGCTCTAGCAGTTCTTTCTGTGGGCTGTCAATCACAAAAAAAGAACGTACAATCAGGTACGGATAAACCCAATATCCTGATCATTTTTCCAGACCAATTGCGTCGTTATAGTGCTGGTTTTTGGTCGGAACCAGAGTATAAAAAGCATGTTATAGGGAAACCAGACCCTGTGGTGACACCCAATATTGATAAACTAGCTAAAAATGGTGTCGTAGTTACGCAAGGGATTAGTAATTTTCCGCTTTGTAGCCCGTACCGAGGGATGTTGATGTCGGGAATGTACCCAGAGCAAAATGGCATTTGGAATAATTGCATCAAAGGACGAAAAGAAAATCTCAAAGACGATGTACAAGCCATTACTGATTTGTTTTACAACGCTGGTTACAATACGGCCTATTTTGGAAAAACGCATTGGCACATCACCGAGCCTTTATTTGATACAAAAGGGAATTATGTAGGAACGGATAAAGAACCTGGAGGCCATTATGTCAATACTTATGACACTTATGTTCCCAAGGGAAGAGCCCGTCACGGTATCGAATATTTTTATCAATCGGTCAAAGATGATCATTATAATCCTCACATTTATTCGAATGACCCTGGAGCAATTGAAGGCAAAAAGGATGGTGAACTGCATTTGCCAAAAGTTTTTTCTCCCAAAAATGAAGCGTCAAAAATTGTGGATTATTTACGCAATACAAGAGGGCAAAGAGATACTAAAAAACCCTTTTGCATGATGTGGGCATTGAATCCGCCACATAGTCCATGGGACAATGACAATACAGACATGGAAGCCATGCATGCCTTTTATGATACCGATAAATTCCCTAAGATAGACCATTCATTAGTGGTACGTGACAATGCCAGTCTTGAAGTGGCTAAATATGCTCGTAACTATTTTGCTAACGTGACTAGTACTGATAAATATATGGGACAGGTTTTGGACGAATTAGAAAAAATGGGCGTTCTAGATAATACCATTGTCATCTTCAGTTCAGATCATGGCGAAATGTTAGGCAGTCATGAGGATGAAGGCAAAAACGTGATTGAAATGGAAGCGATGGCTATTCCGTTTATCGTTCATTGGCCGAAAGGCTTAAAAAAAGGCATTGCTGATGTATTGATTGGTGCCCCCGATGTTTTGCCAACGGTTATGGGGTTAGCAGGTCTCGAATCTAAAATTCCAACTGAGGTTCAAGGTTTAAATTTGGCTGAATTACTAATAAACCCAACAACCACCAAAATTAAAAAACCAGAATCTTTATTGTTGATGTTGTCACACTCTCGTGGCGTTTTGACCGATAGATATACTTTGTGTGTAAATGAAAATAAAAAAGCAACCAAAGAATTGGGTGATACCTTCATCTATGATAATTTAAAAGATCCGTATCAATTCACTAAAATAAGTTTAGACAAAGAACCTGAAGTTGCCAAAATGTTATTATCACAACTGGGACAAAGATTAAAACAAGCAAACGATCCTTGGTATAAAACCAAAAAATTCAATGATTTGATTCTGTATCCTAAAAATTAAACGATGTTAAAAATTATTCAATATTGTTTTTCGCTTGTGCTCTTTATCGTCTTTAGCCAATGCCAAACGGTTAAGCTTACTCCGTACGCTCAAACTACGGTTTGTAACCCTATGGATTTGAACTATCGTTTTAGTCTCGAAGGGGTTTCCCGTCGTGAAGGAGCTGATCCTACGGTAGTTTTATTTCAAGGAGAATATTATTTATTTGCATCAAAATCAGGTGGCTATTGGCATTCGACTGATTTGATCCATTGGGATTTTATCACCTCAGCACAATTGCCGTTTGAAGATTATGCTCCTACAGCCGTGGTCATAAAAGATGCTATATATTTTATGGCTTCGAATAATAACGCACCCATTACAATATACAAAACCACCAATCCAAAGTCTGGCAAATGGGAAGTAGCCAATGCTAATTTTCCAATTGCCATGATCGATCCGGATTTATTTTTGGATGATGATAACCGTTTGTATCTGTATTATGGATGTTCAAATGTTGACCCGCTTTATGCGGTCGAATTGGATCTTAAAACATTAAATCCTATTAGCAAACCCATTGAATGTTTCAATAGTAATAAAAGCATTTATGGTTGGGAACAATTTGGAAACTACAATGAATTGCCCCAAAACCCCTGGATAGAAGGTGCTTGGATGAACAAATACAAAGGCAAATATTACTTGCAATATGCAGGACCAGGTACTCGATTTAAGAGTTATAGCGATGGTGTTTATGAAGCCAATAATCCATTGGGGCCGTTTACCCTAGCTAAACATAACCCTATGTCTATTAAGCCCGAAGGTTTTGCCACGGGAGCTGGACATGGCAGTACATTTGAGGACAAATATGGTAATTATTGGCATATTGCCACAATGGTTGTCACGGTTAGAGACAAGTTTGAACGCCGTTTGGGGTTGTTTCCTGCTTTTTTTGATAAAGACGGCGTTTTGGCAACAGATACCTCTTTTGGAGATTTCCCTTTCCGTATGCCGCAAAATAAAATCAATTCGCCCGAAGAGTTATTTCCTGAGTGGATGATTCTTTCATACAAGAAAAACATCGAAGCTTCATCAGAGATGGAAGGATATGAAAAAAGCAATGCATCTGATGAAGAAATTAGAACATCTTGGAGTGCCAAAACAGGAAATACAGGAGAATGGATTAGTATTGATTTGGGAACAAAATCCACGATTCATGCTGTTCAAATTAATTATGCCGAGAATGAAACGAATCTATATGGCTACCATCCTGAACTAAAACACCAATATCTTTTAGAATATTCTAATGATAATAAGACTTGGAAAACAGCAATTGATAATCGAAAGAATCAAAAAGATGTTCCGCATCATTACACCCAATTGCCCAAACCCATTACGGCTCGCTATATTAAGTTAACAAATCATGGTGTTCCTGATGGAACTTTTGCGATAAGCGATTTTAGAATTTTTGGGAATGCTCAAGGCAAAAGACCTGCGAATGAGACCATTTTTTCTGTCGAAAGAAAGACTACTGATAAAAGAACTGTACAGCTAAAATGGGAAAAACCAAGCGATGCTATTGGTCATAATGTGCGCTACGGAATTTCTCCTGATAAATTGTATCATACCTACCAAGTATTGGGTAATAATGAAATAACGATTCGAACTTTAAATGCCAATCAAAACTATTATTTTACAGTAGATGCTTTTAATGAAAACGGAGTCAAAAAAGGAACTAAAATTATTGAGGCGAAATAATATATACCGATGAAATATAAAAACATACTTTTTTTAAGCGTCCTTTTTTTAGGATGGAGCTGCAGTCATAAATTGAAAACTACTGCTAACATCGAACCAGCGATAACAACCGTAAGTATTGTAGGCGAGCAGTTTTACATCAACGGAAAACCTACCTATCAAGGAATGAACTGGAACGGGCACACAATCGAAGGTTTATTAATGAATTCCCGAATGGTCAACGGAATTTATGATGATGAAAACCCAGTAACTAGAGAAGCTATTAAGTATCCTGATACGAAAATTTGGGATGCTGATAGGAATACGAATGAATTTGTTCAAGCCATGGACGAATGGTACAATCACGGTTTAAGAGCCATTACACTTAATCTCCAAGGCGGTAGTCCGTTGGGTTATGGGAATAAAGGCTGGATTAATTCGGGCATTGATGCTAATGGCGATTTAAAACCAGCTTATATGCAACGGATGGATAAAATCCTTAAAAAAGCCGATGCTATAGGAATGGTGGTAATTGTAGGGATCTATTATTTTGGACAAGACCAATATGTAAAAGACGAAGCGGCGGTCATCAAAGGAGTAGATAACACCCTCAACTGGTTATTTGAAAAAAAGTACCGCCATGTTTTAATCGAAGTTAATAATGAATGTGACATCAAAGAATACGATCATGCCATTTTAAAACAAGACCGAGTACATGAGTTAATCCAAAGAGTTCGGAATACTAAGAAAAATGGCTACCGTTATCTTGTTGGAACAAGTTACAAAGGCCAAGCAATCCCGAAACCAAATGTGGTAAAAGTGTCAGATTTTATATTATTGCATGGAAACAATGTAATTCGAAAAGGACAAATTGAAGAAATGGTCGATCAAACCCGTAAGGTAGATGGATACAAACCCATGCCCATTGTTTTTAATGAAGATGATCATTACGATTTTAACAAAGAGGAAAACAATATGATAAGTGCAGTAAAAAAGTACTCCTCATGGGGCTTTTTTGATTATCGTAGAAAAGGAGAAAGTCTAGAGGAAGGCTATCAAAGTATTCCAGTAAATTGGACAATTAACTCTCAACGGAAAAAAGAGTTTTTTAATGCTGTAAAAGAAATGACTTCAGGAAATAAAAGGTAAAGTTTATCAGCGCATATGCAAGATTCAAAAAATACCCAGATTCACAAATTTTTGATTTTAATCTTAAATTTTGATTTTAGAAGCGAATAAATTTACGTTAATACCACTTGAAACGGTTTATTTGTAATATGAAAATTAGTAAATCCTGGGTTATAAAACGTTTGCGTTTACCTTATAAAGTTAGTTTGTTACATTAGCTTTAATTTAATAAAAAATCCGATTGTCTTCACAATCGGATTTTTATTTTGAGGGTTTTTAAATAAAATGCTTTATTCTTTAATTAGTTTGATATTTTTAACGGAACTACCATTTAATTTAAGAATATAAACACCTGGTTTTAAATTCAAATTTTCTAAGTTAAATTCAGTTTCTACACTTGATTTATCTATTGTTTTGGATAAAAGAGTTTTACCACTACTATCTAATAAAGTAGCCTTATTGTAGCCATGATTTTCTTTTAAAAATAGTTTGATCGTTTCATTAAAAGGATTAGGACTAACATAGACGTTTTGTTTTCTTAGGTCAATGTCGGTAGTATGAACACTAAGAGTATTAATAGGAGTAAAACCATTAACAGCATATAAAGTTCCACCTATTGGTGTTCCTGCACCATATTCAGGGAAATTAACAATTTTGTCGGCTAATTTTACCGCTATTTTGGTAGGTCCAAAATAGACTTTGCTATTGTCAGACCAAGGTGTATTGGTTGGGCTATAGTTATGGTTGTTTTGCAAACAAGAATTACGATACGCATAATTAGGAAATGCAGAATTGGTGTGTTGTGAAGACCAAGGCCCCATAATGGCAAAATAATCAGGAGCATTGGTTTTAATTATTGCTGGTCCCGGTTCGTTTGCAGTCACAGGAGGCATATCGGTAGGAAGGGTTATTTTGTTGTATTCAATTAAATTATTTCCGTTATCTCCGGAGTGAAAACTTACTTCTTGTTTAAAATCATTATCATAAACTACATTGTATTCTACATTGCCACCTTGTAACGAAATGTGTCTTAAATGCGTGATTTTACAACCTGTAATTAAATTGTCCCGACTTTGAATAAAAAAATACCCTTCGGCACCACCTGCTTTTCTATGGCAACCATCAACAATTAAATCCCTTAAGGTATTGTGTTCTCCTACACAACGTAAAGGATCATTGGCACTGTTGAGGATGGTTACTTTATCAAGCCAGCAATTGTTTGTTGTACCGAATAGTTTAACTGAAATGTTGTCATTGGTGATTTCTTCATTTTCATCCAAACTATAATTCCAAGCATATACAGGTATCCCCCAGCCTCCTTGAATCGTAAGGTTGTATAATCCGCACTTACTCACATTATTAAAACTAAAAGCATTGCCTCCCACCATGGTAATGGTACAAACAACCCCTTCTCTACTTTGCCCCTTTAGGGAAACATTAGATTTCATTGTAATGCTCGCATCGATGGTATAATTGCCGTTGTTTAGCGTAAGTAATCCTTTTTGCCCAGCATTAAGAGTGTTTGACAAAGCAACAATTGCAGCATTTATAACAGCACTATTACCCGCATTAATGGTTGCTTTTTTTGGAAAATTGGTATCGTTCATAAAAGGAATTCCACCTACCACTCCTGCATTGGCCCAACGACTCATTTGTGGGTATTTGGAACTATTGGCATCTATTTTTGATTGATTTACAGTAACTCCAGGGTCTCCTACTCGTAATTGTGCGAAACTGAAATTGTATGGAAAACTAAAAAAAAATACGATGAATGATACTGTTATTTTTTTCATTTTTTATAGGTCATATATATAGTTAATACTCGTTTTTTTATTTGTTAACGAAAGTAGTTATTTAAAACATTATAAACACGGTATTAATTATTATTATTTTAAATGTAATTGTTCATAAATGAATAAAAAACAAGACTTTAAAACAAGAGAGATCAAAAAGGCAAATAATCACAATTATTTTTTTTGTTGTAAATTATCGTCTAATGGTGTCATATTAGGCATTAACAATTGTATAAATCCTAAGATGATTAAGTAACAAGATCCTGCGGCCAAGAATGCCCAAAAATAGGCAGTATTGTCTGCATTGTCTAATAAGTTCCCTAATATTTTGTTACTTACAATTCCAGATACAGCACCAATCATTCCTCCAAGACCTACAATAGAGGCAGTAGCTTTCTTAGGAAACACATCTGACACCAAAGTAAATATATTAGCAGACCACGCTTGGTGTCCTGCGGCTCCTATTCCGATAAGGAAGATGGCAACCCATTTGTTTTGAGCAAAGGCAACATAACAAACAGGAATAATAAGAATGGCACAAATTAACAAAGTAATTTTACGGGCTTTATTGACAGACCATCCTTTATTCATGAAATAGCCAGATAAATAGCCTCCAAAAATACTTCCAATATCGGCTAAAAAGTACATTACAAAAAATGGAAGACCGATGTCTTTTAATTTTACATCAAAAGTATCTGCCAAAAATTTTGCTCCCCAGAATAGGTAAAACCACCAAACGGCATCAGTTACTTTGGCCAATGCAAAAGCCCAAGCTTGACGTGTTTTTATAATTTTCAACCAAGGAATTTTAGTGTTATCGGTTTCTATTTCTGAATCGCTCTGAATATAAGCACGCTCTTCTGGAGTCAATTGAGGATGTACTTCGGGCTTTTTATAGGTTCTAAACCAAAAGAAAACCCATATAGCACTTAAAGCTCCTGTTATCAAAAACGGAATTTGCCAATTTGTACCATCTTCTTGAACAATCCAGCTTACTACAAAAGGCGCAGCAATAGCACCAATACTTGTGGCAGCATTGAATATACCAGTAGCATAAGCACGTTCTTTTTTAGGAAACCATTCGGCTACGGTTTTAATTGCTGCCGGAAAATTTCCTGCTTCGCCAAATCCCAATCCAAAACGAGCCAAACTAAAACCAATAATACTAAAGGCGGGAGATACAAAAGCATGTGCCACCCCAAAGAAACTCCAAATTCCAATAGCTACAGTATATCCAATTTTAGTTCCTAATTTATCAATAATACCTCCCATGGTTAACATCCCAATAGCATAAGCCACTTGGAAACTAATGATAATATTAGCATAATCATTATTAGACCAATTGAATAACTTTTGCAAAGTAGGGGCCATTACTCCAATAATACTTCGGTCAAAATAATTGATGGTAGTAGCAAATAATAGAAGAGCAAGTATGCGATAACGATACTTTCCGATTTTGATTTTTTCTGGGTTCATTTTGTGGTCTTAATGATTAGAATTGTAAATGTATAAAAAAAATACAATCGATTGTATTTTTAAAATAAAAATCTCGTTTTGACTATTTTATTAAATTATCGAAAAGTAAATATTGAAAAACAGTTAGGCTATTTCCTTGAAGAATTCCGAATAACAAGTTCTGGCTCTAGAATTTTAGTTTGGTTTTCGGTATGATTCGTTTTGTTTTTTATTTGTTCAAAAAGCAGTGTGGAGGCAATTTTTCCCATCTCAAAATCGGGTTGTTTGATGGTAGTCAACGAAGGTTCCATAACGGCCGAAATAGGCTCGTTACTAAAACCTACAAAAGCAATGTCTTTTGGAATTTGAATACCCTTTTCTTTTAAATATTGCATGGCGCTGATAGCCGCTGTATCGTTTCCTGAAAACACCCCATCTACTTCTGGAAGTTCCAATGTTTTTTTGGCCAATGCGATTCCATCTTCCTGCATCAAGTGGGATTCTAAAATATACTCTTCTCTAACTGGAATTCCGTATTTGACTAAAGCTGCTTTGTAGCCATTGGTTCTCTTTTGGTACAATTCTAATTCCTTCGGACCTGAAAAATGAACAATATTTTGACACCTTTGTTGGATAAGATGTTCCGTGGCCTCAAAACTTATTTTATAATCATCAATAATAATATTAGTACTATCAGCCAAAGCACAAGGGCGGTCAAAAAAGAGAATTGGAAATCCTTGTTTTTGGTATTCCTCAAAATGATTAAATGTCGTCGTTTCCATCGAAATCGAAATCAAAATTCCGTCGACCCTATTGGATGTTAGGGTTTCCATCAATTTTTTTTCGCGTTCAAAACTTTCTAAAGATTGACAAATGATAACATCATAACCCGCATCAAAAGCCGTTTCTTCGATTCCTGCAATAACGGAGGAAAAGAAATGTCTCGAAATACGAGGTACAATTACCCCAATACTATGCGTTTTATTGGTGCGTAATTTTGAAGCCAAGCTATTGCGCTGGTACCCCATCTCATTGGCTTTACTTGTAATTTTGTCTTTCGTTTTTTGGGAAACTCGTGGACTATTGTTCAGCGCTCTCGATACTGTTGAACTATCAATTCCTAATGCCTTAGAAATATCATGTATGGTTACATTGTTGTTTTTCATCATCATTTATTGCGTCCAAAGATAAGTATTAATTTGAAAATTAGTCATTGACTTTCCAATGGTTAGTTTCAAATATAGGGATTAAAAAACAAAATACAATCGATTGTATTTTGAATATTTCTTTTTATATTTACAACAATTTAAAAACTACAACAATGAAAAATAAATATGAATCCCGATATGCAGCCTCTCCAACTGAGGTAAAAACATTCGATACTGAAAAATTACGCTCTGAATTTTTGATTGAAAATATAATGACGGTTGACAAACTAAATCTAGTCTATTCCCATTACGATCGTTATATTGTAGGAGGTGTAGTTCCTTTAACTAAAAGCATCGAACTAGAAAGCATTGACCAATTGAAGGCGAGCTATTTCCTAGAGAGGAGAGAACTCGGAATCATCAATATTGGTGGTAAAGGAATCGTTACCGTGAATGGTCAAGCATATGAATTGGATCATAAAGAAGCCTTATACGTAGGTCAAGGAAATGAAAAAGTAGTTTTCTCAAGTGTTGACAGTGCAAATCCAGCTATGTATTATATTAATTCGACTCCTGCTCATAAAGCGTATCCAATTAAAAAAATTGGAATTAATGACGTAGAAGTTGTTGAATTAGGAGCTCCAGAAACAGCTAATGCACGTACATTAAGAAAATATATTGTAAACAGTGTGGTTGATGTTTGTCAATTACAAATGGGAATGACTTCGTTAAAGCCAGGAAGTGTTTGGAATACCATGCCAGCACACGTTCACGATCGTAGAATGGAAGTGTATTTTTACTTTGAAATTCCCGAAAATCAAGCCGTATGTCACTTTATGGGACAACCACAAGAAACGCGTCATATTTGGATGAATAATAACCAAGCCGTAATTTCTCCACCATGGTCCATCCACTCTGGTTCAGGAACTAGTAACTATTCTTTCATTTGGGGAATGGCAGGAGAGAATTTGGATTATGGTGACATGGATTTTTGCAACATCACTGATTTAAGATAACTTAAAAAATACAACTATGTCAATCAACTTATTTGATTTAACAGGAAAGACAGCTTTAATCACTGGCGGTACGCACGGATTAGGACAGGCCATGGCAGTTGGATTAGGAAATGCAGGAGCTACTTTAGTAATTAACGGTGCTTCTTCTCAACAAAAATTAGATATTGCAGTAGAAACGTATAAAGCTTTAGGTATTAAAGCACATGGCTATCTTTTTGATGTAACCAATGAAGCACAAGTAATCGAAAATATCGCTAAAATCGAAAAAGAAGTAGGCGTTATTGATATCCTAGTAAAAAACGCTGGAATCATCAAAAGAATCCCACTAGAATCAATGGAAGTGGCCGATTTTGAAGAAGTAATCAAAGTGGATTTAATCAGCCCATTCATCATGTCTAAACATGTTGTCAAGGGAATGATTGCTAGAAAACAAGGTAAAATCATCAATATTTGCTCAATGATGAGTGAATTGGGACGCAACACCGTTGGAGCGTATGCAGCAGCCAAAGGTGGTTTGAAAATGCTAACCAAAAACATGGCTACAGAATGGGCAAAACACAACATTCAAGTCAACGGAATTGGCCCTGGTTATTTTGCCACAACGCAAACGGCTCCTATCCGTGTGGATGGACATCCGTTTAACGAATTCATTTTAGGAAGAACACCAGCAGCGCGTTGGGGAGATCCAGAAGATTTACAAGGCGCAGCTATCTTTTTGAGTTCAAAAGCAAGTGACTTTGTTAACGGACATATTTTATATGTAGATGGCGGCATCTTAGCGACTATCGGAAAACCTTCTAATGAAGATTAATTAGCAATACTATGACAACCATGAATCCATTAAAAACAATAAGCAGTCTTGTCGTTGCTTTTGCCCTGTTTTCTTTTATTCCAAAAGAAAAAACAATTGTTGTAAAAGTAAAAAACAACTTGAATAAAGTACGTTCTTTTGAAACTATAGCGCTAACCAAATCATTTTTGAAAGTAAATGATTTGAGTTCGCTAGGCATTCGAGACAAAAAAACAGGAAAATTAGTAGTCACTCAATTAGTCGATGTGGATGGAAACGGAACAATGGACGAATTGTTATTCCAACCCGTTGTAGCCCCAAAAACCACTCAAGAATTTGAAGTAATTACCATTTCAGAGTCGGAAAAACCAAAACCACCTGAGAATTGCTATTCTCGTTTTGTACCAGAACGAACGGATGATTATACTTGGGAAAACGACAAAGTAGCCTTTAGAGTGTATGGCCCTGTAGCTCAAAAAATGATTGAAGACAAAATCCCAGGCGGTACATTATCAAGTGGGGTCGATGCTTGGTTAAAAAGAGTAGAGTATCCAATCATCAACAAATGGTATGAAAAAACCATCAACAAAAAAGGATCATATCATGAAGACACTGGCGAAGGCTTGGATAATTTTCACGTAGGTGCAAGTAGAGGTGTAGGCGGAATCGCTGTAAAAGACAAAGATGATTACTATTACAGTAAAAACTACACCCAATGGAAAACTATTACAACTGGTCCCATCCGAACTAGTTTTTACTTAAAATACGCCGATTGGGATGCTAATGGAAACAAAATTATGGAATCAAAAATCATTAGTTTAGACTTAGGAAATCGTATGTCAAAATTCGAAACATCCTTAAAAGGTGCCAAAGAAATTGTAGCAGGACTAACCCTTCATGAAAAAAAAGGAATAGTGACTGGCAACAAGAAAAAGGGCTGGTTGAGTTATTACGAACCTATTGGCGATTCTGAAATAGGAACCGCAATTGTAGCTTCAAAAGAGTACTTCTGCAGTTTTGAAACATATGACACACCAAAAGCCGATTTGAGCAATGCCTATGCTACGTTAAAAGTAAAAAACAATAAAGTGATTTATTATTCTGGTTTTGCTTGGAAAAAACAAGGACAAATCAACAATGCTCAAGAATGGCAAGAGTACTTAAATCAATTTTCTCAAAACATCAACAATCCATTAGAAGTTTCGTTAGCGAAATAATACTGGATTGAAACCCGATTTTTTTTACCACAAATTACACTGATTTCCACAAATCTCATCACTTATGAGTTTGTAAAACCAATATAATTTGTGGTTTTTTGTGTTAAATAAGTTCTTGAAATCTTAGAACACAGATTCAGTAAATTGGAGAAATTTAAAAAAATATTTGTGTCTTTTGTGAGTTCTTAGTGCACTTAGTGCTTAAATTTTACACGCCCAGCTTCTATGCTCTTTAATCTCTTATATGTTTTAAAAAATCTTCCTGTTTAAGTTTTTCTATCACTCGCCTAGCTTTCTTTGTATGCTTTGTGGTTAATTGTTACTTTTGCACCATGATACAATGGATACAGCAACTGTTTTCACCAACAAAAATCGAAGACCCAATCGATAATATGAAAAAATATTTAATAGTAGGACTCGGCAACATAGGCTCAGAATACGTCAACACCCGCCACAACATAGGCTTTAAAGCCCTTGATTTTTTTGCTAGAAAAGAATCACTTTCTTTTGAAACCGTTAAACTCGGTGCTCTGGCTGAATACAAATTCAAAGGAAGAACCTTCCTCCTTTTGAAACCCAACACCTATATGAATCTTAGCGGTAAAGCGGTGAAATATTGGCTAGACAAAGAAAACATTCCACTGGAGAATCTTTTTGTGATTACAGATGATTTGAATTTGTCTTTTGGAACGATTCGCATCAAACCTAAAGGCAGCGATGGCGGTCACAATGGGCTAAAAAACATTAATTTCGTCCTCAATACTAACCAATACACGCGGTTCCGTTTTGGCATCAGCGACCAATTCAAAAAAGGACAGCAAGTTGATTACGTCCTTGGCGAATGGGACGACGAGGAGAATAACAAACTTCCAGAACGTCTCGAAATCACAGCCGAAATCATCAAATCTTTCGGTACAGCAGGTCTTGAAAACACTATGAATACCTTCAACGGAAAATAATAAAACCAAGAGAGTACAGCAAATACTCTCTTTTTTTATGCGCCTCATCCTGCTATCCGCTATAGCCCTCAGTCATCCGGTTTTTTTTACTAGGTCGGTACAGGAGCTTCCTGCGGTCGCTCTGTTCCTTCCGTAAAAAATAACCGTATTCCTTCGGGGCTACCGCTGCTATCAGGGGCAAAACGTATAGTGGAATAATTTAAAAAAAATAGTACTTTAACACTTTCAAATTTTAGTATTATGAATCTAGAAACCTATTACAAATATTGTTTATCTAAAAAAGGCGTTACGGAACATTTCCCTTTCGATAATGATGCCTTGGTTTTTAAAATAGGCGAAAAAATGTTTGCTTTGAGTTCCTTAAAACAATGGGAAAAAGGAAATCCATCAGTAAATTTAAAATGTGATCCTGAACGTGCATTAGAACTCAGAGCAGCATATGATGCTATACAACCCGGTTATCACATGAGCAAAGTCCATTGGAACACCATTGCAATTAACCAAGAAGTATCAGACGAAATGATTAAAGAGTTAATCGATCATTCATATGAATTGGTTTTTAAAAGTTTAACTAAAAAAATACAAATCGAAATTACTGAATTTCAGAATTAGAGATTACATTTGCTGTGAAATTTTGTAATAAAAACAGACCCTAAAATAATCATTCTACACCGTATGAAAGAACAAATAAAAAAGTTTTTGAATGAAGATCAAGATCCCAAAGCGATTGAGAAAATCACTTCAAAATTGCAGGATTTATTAATGAAAAACGAAGAAGTAGGCTATATTGGTGTTCAAAAAAAGCCCGCTATAACTGTTTTTCCTGACAGCATTGTTTTAACAAACAAACGCATCATTTTATGCAAACCTAAAAACTTAGGGTTATCCATGGATTTTGTGGATTATGATTGGGAAGATGTAGCTGCCTCATTTGTAAAAGAAAATCTACTGGGTTCTGAATTTTCCTTTTCGACTAAAAGCGAATTGACCATTTCAATAGATTACATTCCAAAAACACAGGCGCGCAAATTATACACTTATGCCAAAGAGCAAATGGATAATTTAAAAAACA
>NZ_JBAWDL010000090.1:0-2708 GCF_049590715.1 Flavobacterium sp. | reverse complement strand
CTTCTAACCATATCATATTTTTCATCAAAACGATCTGCATACCCAAAAGTCTCGTCTCTTTTTTCTAAATTTTTAGCTGAGATATTTTTTCCTAAAAAAGGATTTCCGTCCATGGTTTTATGTACATCCACACCTGCTAGGTTTAAAACTGTCGCACCAAAATCAACAAAACTCACAAAAGAATTCGTTCTAGAGCCAGGTTGAAAAACCGCTACGTTTTTATATTTTTCAGGAACATGCACTACTAAAGGTACATGTAAACCAGTTTCCGTTAAATATCCTTTACTATCTGGTAATACCCCGCCGTGATCACCATAATAGAAAATAATAGTATTATCATACAAATTATCTTTTTTCAATTGATTAATCACCTCGCCTACTTCTTTATCCATCGCTACGATTTTGTCACGATAATAGGTATTTGAATATTGAAATAATTCGGTGTTAGGATGATTGGGTTGTACAAAAACCGTTTTTGGATCAATTGCTGTTTTAGTAGTATTCATTGTTTCTTTTGAAAAATGAATACGACTTTCGTGTGTTGTTTCGATGTTGAATACATAGAAAAAAGGTTGTCCTGGTTTCCTGTCCTTGTATGTTGCTTTTTTAGAAGAATCGTCCCAAACGTCTTTAGACTTATTGATATTGTAATCTTCCTTAGCATTATTAGCCGTATAATATCCTGCTTTTCTCAAATAAGCGGGAAACATTTCTTGATTGCTTGCTAGTGTAACTTTTCCTTCGGCTCTGTGGTAATGCGTAGCTAGTCTAGGCCCATAACTAGATGTAATCAAAGTGGAACGTGCCGCACTACAAACCGCTGCATTCGAAAAAGCACGGTCAAAAACGATTCCATCTTTGGCTAGATTTTCAATATTAGGTGTTGTAATTCCGTGTTCGTCGAACAATTTCATGTAATGCTTCGAATTGTCTTCAGAAACAATCCAAACAATATTAGGCTGTTGCGCATAAGACGCAAAGGTTGTTATCAGATTAACTAAAAATAGTTTTACTAGTTTATTATTCATGATTCAATTATTATTTTATTTTTTTTCTATTTACAAAAATGTTTTCTTCAGAACTATTTAAGACATCTTCAAAAACAACGGGTTTACGTTCGTCTTTATTTACAATATTGATGTGAACATTATCAATTGATAAACCATCAATATGACGAGCAAAAATTCCTGAAGCAGGTAAAGTACCTACTTTACTATATTCTGGCCACCAATTATCCAAGGTTTCAAGGGTAAATTCTTTTATATTTTTATTGGAAGCATCTTCCTTTGTACCTCCACCAGAAATAGTCATTTGAATGTTTTTCAACTGAATATCAGTAATGTAATGGTTGGGCATCCCTGTTATAAAAATAGATGAGTTTTTATCTAAATCTTTATTATCAACAATAATATTTTCGAAAATAAATCCGTGCATGGCTTTCATAGGTGCCATTTCTATAGGGGCATCTACACCAGCACGTTGCTGGCAGAAGGTCATAAAAATAGGTCTCGGCACATTTTTCATTACGATATTTGAAAAAATCATGTTTTTCATTTCGCCGCCTTCATTCATTTGGATTTTTAAACCCGAATCTAGAATATCATGAAAAGTACAATTACTCACGGTAACCGATTCGAAATCCCCTCTAGAAGCCAATCCAAAGCGCATTGCTGCCCATTTGCTAGTAAAAACACAGTTTGTAATCGTAATGTCTTTACAAGGTTTATCGGGTCTTGAAGTTTGCAAACAAATAGAATCGTCGCTGGTATCGAATGAAGAATTGGACACGCGCACATTCGTACAGCCATCAAAATCTAGTCCGTCACCATTGTGGTTGACTCTACTGATTATTTTAATACCATCTACTACAATTTCGTTGCAATACAACCAAGCCGATGTCCAAGCTACTGGGTTCAACAAGGTTACGTCTTTTAAGTGAATGTCATTGCAATTTAGAAACCGAAGCATCATAGGACGTCCACCTTTTTGTTTGGTGAAGTTTTTAGGATGACCATTAGCGTCAATCGTTCCTTTTCCTTCTATGGAAAACGATTTGGCATCACGAGCAAAGATCAAACAACGATCCATATGTGGTTCGTTTTTATAGGTGTTTTTATGTGTATCAGTAGTATAATCCGAATAATCTGGACTACCTAATAAAACAGAACCATTTTCAAGATAAAGGGTTACAAAATCTTTTAAATAGATGGTGCCTATAAGTACTCTTTTTCCTGATGGAATAATGATCTTACCTCCTCCTTCCTTTGAACACAAATCAATGGCTTTTTGGACCGCTTGCGTATCTTTAGTAATTCCGTCACCTTTTGCTCCATAGTCTAAAACATTATAGTCTTTGGCTTGGATAGCGAAAGTGAAAGTAAGAAAGAAAAGTAAGAATGTTTTTTTCATGTTTCGGTTTATAATCCGTGGGTTCTAATTCTTTTTTTTATAGCTATTTTGTTTGCTACATTGAGCTTGTTAAAATGTGTTTTGTTTGCGGGTCTTCGACAAGCTCAGACTGATACTAATGCGACGAATTGACATCTAATTTTTAATATAAATTACAATTTACTCAGAATTACTTGCGTAAGGGGTTGCAGTGGAGCTCTTTTTTAATCCTGTTTTTTACAGGATTAAAAAAAGCGGGAACGGAAAACCCGACCCGTAGTTTTTACGGAGGGTTACGCCCAAAAAAAAACTAATGCCCT
>NZ_JBAWDL010000089.1:0-10055 GCF_049590715.1 Flavobacterium sp. | reverse complement strand
ATAACATCACACAATAACATAATGCTAGCACCTATTAATAACGTACTCCAATATAATGTACTGTGATTACTCGTATGAAAAAGCAATTTAGCAATATGCGGAACGGCTAGACCTATAAAAGCAATCGGTCCAGCGTAAGCAGTAATGCTTCCTGCTAAAATGCTGGTAGCGAGTATAATAATTAAACGTGTTTTTTTGAAATTAAGACCGAGGCTTTTGGCGTAATTTTCGCCCAATAATAAAGCGTTTAAAGGTTTGATACTATACAAACTCAATACTAATCCTGTAACTACACAGCCACTAAGAATGGAAATGGAAGTCCATGATAAATTACCTAAACTTCCCATAGACCAAAAAATAAATTTTTGCAACTGATCAGCTGAACTGAAATAAGTGAGCGTACTTACAATAGCATTTGTAAAACTACCAAACATAAGTCCCACGATAAGAATTACCATGGTATCTCGCATGCGGTGGGAGACTACTAAAACGGCTAATAAAACTAGTGTGCTTCCAACAGTTGAAGCGATGACAATTCCATAAGGGGAAACTAAAAGGGATCCTAAAAAAGGAGGTAGAATTCCTGCCCCTAAAATTACAAAAGCCACTCCTAAACTCGCTCCAGAACTTAATCCTAACACATAAGGTCCTGCTAATGGATTTCTAAAAAGCGTTTGCATTAATAAACCGCTGATAGAGAGTCCCATACCAACTAAGATTGCAGTTATTGCCTTGGGTAATCTATAATTAATGATGATGTATTCCCAAGTGGATTTACTAGCATGACCACCTGTTAGACTATTGTAAATATCCTTAAAAGGGATGGTGACTGAGCCTAAACTAATGTTTGTAAAAAACAACCCAAAGAACCCCAAACCAAGTAGAGAAAATAAGAAAATATTTTGTTGTTGTTGCTTCAATTTAATTCAATTTTTTGGCAAAAGTAAAAGCATAATTAGGAATTAACTCAGGATGAAAAATTTTAATATAATCTTTCAATACTAAATCAGGTCGGCTAGGGGCTAATTCATAATAGATAGTTCCGCCAGTAGGTCCAATTTTGCTTTCAAAAGTATAAATTTCTTTATTTTGAAAAGCATTAAATTGACTGTAGTGCGGATTGGCTTTTTCTAGTTCAGAGAGGTTTTTAAAGGAACCAGTTGCAATCCAGTATTGCGCATTTTTGCCTTTTTCTAATACCGTTTCAAAGGATAGGGCTAAACTTCCAGTTCCTTCGGCATCTGCCCATAAGTAATTGGCTTTGGCATCTTTTATAAATTGAGAAACCCAGCTGTTTCCTTTGGCAACAAACCATTGGTCTTGATACATAGAGCCATATAAAACTGTTTTTTCTTTATGAGGGTTTTCCACCAGTGCCGTAGCTTCATTATAATTTTTTACAATTCCATCAAAAAGTGTTTTAGCTTCTTTTTCTTTACCAAATAAAGCACCATACAATTTAATCCATTCAGCTTTACCTAGAGGTGATTGTTCCATCCAGTCTGCTTGAATGAGGACTTTTAAACCGCTTTTTTCAAGATTTGCAATCATAGGGTTACTGTTATCCATACTAAAAGTAACGATTAATTCGGGAGCCAAATTAATCAACTGTTCCATGTTTAGTTTTTCATTTTGTCCTACATTTTTAACGGCTCCTTTATCGATTAGAGCTCTCGTTTTTTCAGACGAAATATAATCCGTATGCGGAAAACCAACTAATTTTTTTTCGACTCCCAACATCTCTAAATATGGGATAATTGTTGTTGAAGTGACTACAATAGACTGCAATGGAACTAAAATCGAAGGATATTGTTGCAAACTATCAGGTAGAACTCCATTCTGTTCTTTTAAGATGTAGGTTAGGTTTTTAGTAGCATTTGGCCACGGATTAATGATTTTTATAATAGAATAACCGTTTTGTTTATAAATTGCTAAACTTGACGCATATTCAATACTGTTATTTGTTGATGGTGTGTTTTTATTTTCTAAAGTTTCTGACTTTTTACAACTAAAGAAACTTAAAAAACAGAAGATAAAAAAGATTTTATAGAGTGCAGTTTTCATTGTTTTTGATTCGATTTTGGAAACAAAGGTAGGAGAAATTATAAAAAACTCTCATTTATTTTTAATTAGCTTCAGAATTTCATGTTCTATATTTGCAACTAGAATACAAATTAGCCAATACTATTTAAATATCAAAAACATGAATTTTTTAACTTCTTGGAGCGGCGGAAAAGACAGTTGCTACGCTATGATGAAAGCTGTTGAGCAAGGGTATGTCCCCAAAGTTTTGTTGAATATGATGAACGAAAACGGCAAAATTTCTCGTTCACATGGTTTGCCATTAGCGATTTTGAAACAACAAGCTTTACAAATGGATTTGCCACTAGAGGCGGTTCCTGCGAGTTGGGAAGATTATGAGGTAAAGTATATTCAGACACTAAAAACATTGAAAGAGAAATACAACTTTGATGTAGCTGTTTTTGGGGATATCGATTTACAACCGCATAAAGATTGGGAAGAAAAGGTTTGTACCGCTGCTTCCCTACATGCGGTTTTGCCTTTATGGCAGCAAGATCGTTTGAAATTGGTCAACGAAATGATAGAAAAGGGAATCGAAACGATGATTGTATCCTGCAATGCACAAATGGGGGAGTCGTACCTTGGTCGCATTCTAACGCATGAACTTGCCCAAGAATTACAACAAAAAGGCATTGATCCATGTGGCGAAAACGGAGAATTTCATACGATGGTTTTTGATTGCCTACTTTTTAAAAATCCAATCTCCTTACCTGAATTCACTACAACCACCCATCAAAACTACTGTTTCATCGTTTGGGATAATTTATAATTTATTAGGAGCATCTTCCCACCATTCGTTACAAGCTTTTTGGATAAAAAACATTTTTCTACGCTAGGAGAGGAGCTTCCGCTGGTCGCTCTCTCCTAGCAAGAAAAATTGTTTTTTATCCTGCAAAGGCTTTTCACTGCTGTTGGGGCTAGGAAATTGGTCACTTATTAACGATTTTTAAAAGTCGTACTGTTATTTATTTCTGTTTTTAAGTTACTTCATTACAGTGTTTTGTGGCTGTTTTAAGTTGGAATTTTTAAAAATATCCAAAACAATAAATTTAATATTATCTTTGCCGCCGTATTGAGGTTGCTGTTTTATAATTTAAAAACAGCATTAAAAGGGAATCAGGTAAATGATTAAAATATAGAGGAACGATTCAAGATAAAATCTTAAATCGTAATCCTAGATGAAAATTCATTATTCCTGAGCTGTACCCGCAACTGTGAGCTATCCAGCTTGTTGTTATCTACAAAACCATTGTTCGCTACGGCGTATGAGAAGGTAAACAACAAGACGCAAGCCAGGAGACCTGCCTATTACATCGAGTATCAAACTTTCGGGAAAAAAAGGTTTGGGTATGGGTCATTCTATGCTTTTCTCCCATTTTTAATCATGCATTGGTTTAGAATCCTTTGCTAACTATTTTGTTAAAATGAACAAGAAAATCGTTCGTATCAGCGCGCTATGCGTATTAATCAGTGCTTCTATTTTTGCACAGAAAAAAGGGGAAATTGCAACTCCAAATGAATTAAATGAAGTAGTCATCTCCGACTCAAAATTTGCTTTGCCAAAAGAAAAATCTGGAAAAGTAATCGTAAAAATCACCGCAGCTGATTTAGCCAAAAAACAAGGACAATCCTTAGCCACCGTTTTGAGTACAGTAGCAGGAGTTGAAATCAACGGAAATCAGAGTAATGCAGGTAGAAATTTAGGGGTTTATATTCGTGGTAGCCGTAGTCGTCAAACATTAATTATAATTGATGGTGTTCCTGTTTCGGATGCATCAGAAATTAATTTAGTATATGATTTGCGTTTGCTTCCTGTGGAGCAGGTAGAAAGTGTTGAAATAATGAAAGGCGCTTCAAGTACCTTGTACGGTTCTGGTGCAGCTTCGGGAGTAATTAATATCACGTTGAAAAAAGGAACTCAAAAATCAATTTCAGGAAATGTGTATATGAATGCGGGTACGCAAACCACAGCAGATAAAACAAGTTATAGACCAGCCGAATTGAATCAAGGATTCAACTTTGGAGCTAAAAACGAAAAAATCAATTATTTTGCTTCACTAAATAGTAGTGCTGTTCAAGGGATTTCAGAAGCTAAAGGAGTAGGTTTTGAAGATGATTTGTTTCAGAGGGTAAATTCATTAGTTAAAATAGGTTTTACTCCAACCAAAAAATTAAGTTTAGACTTTTTTGCTAATTATGACCGAATCAAAAATGAATTTGATTCAGGTGCTTATGCAGACAATCCAGATAATTATAATATTTCAGAGCAATTCAGAGTTGGTTTTGCACCTAAATACAAATATAATAAAGGAGAAGTGGTAATGAATGCCACTGGAAACTTAATCACCAGAGAGTTATTGAATTTTGGAAGCATAACGGATTATAAGTCAAGAAACTTAAATGCAGATGCTTTTAATAAATACGAGATTTCAGATCAATTGTTTGTTGTAACAGGTGTTCAGTTTCAGTTTCAAGAAATGTCAATAAACAGTGCGTATACTAAAATTTCTAATTCATTTTCAAAATTCAATATTGTAGATCCTTATTTGAATTTTGTGTATAATTCGGATTTCGGTTTGAATATTAATGTAGGTGCAAGGTTGAACCATCATAGTGACTACGGAAATCATATGGTATATAATGTGAATCCTTCTTTTAGTTTTAAAAATATACCCTTCAAATTATTAGGATCTTTTAGTACCGCTTATATCACACCAAGTTTGTATCAACTGTATAGTACTTATGGGAATTTAGATCTAAAGCCAGAAGATAATAAAACATTTGAGGTAGGTTTTGAAGTTAAATTGTTAGAGGATAAATTAACGTTGAACTCCGTTGGGTTTTACAGAGAAGAAGATTCAGCTATTGAGTTTTATTCTAATCCACTTACTTATGTAGGTTCCTATTTCAATGCTAACGGAAAATATAATGCCAAAGGAATTGAGACTATGATTGCCTATGCGATAACTAATAAATTGACTTGGAACGCTAATTATACTTTCACGCAAGTGGAATCTAAAGCAGTGAATAATACTTTTCCAAATGTAAAAGCTAATTTGTATAATCCAAAACATAAGATTAATACAAGCTTAGATTTTCAGTTTTTAGAGCGCGCTTATTTTGGAGTTTCCTACCAATTTTTAGACAAAAGAGATGGTTTTACCGGATATCCTCCAGTAGTGTCTACTTTGGGCGCATATAAGTTGGTAAATGCAACGGCTAAATACAATATTATTAAAAACAAGATGACCATTTTTGGGGCTGTAACCAATATTTTTAACGAAGATTTTGAAGAAACGATTGGTTATAGTACTCGTGGAAGAAACTTTAAAATAGGATTTACTATTTTGTTTTAATGTACTCCTTGGACTCTTGATAAGAGCTTATTAAAAAAGAGTATTCCTATTAATACTATTTAGACTTAAGATGTACTACAATAAAATTTTTACATTTCTTTTTAAAATAAAATGATGCCGTAGCCCTACTTTGCTATAGTTTCCCTTTTCAATTAAAAAATCTTAATTTTCTTCACAGTAAATTCTAAGCCTAAATGGTATAGGTTGTAAAGGGTAAACCACAAGTTCAAACTGAGCCTGTCCAAGATGGCTTATGAATGATATTAAGAGAAGTTCAAAGCGACAAAGTGGTAGCATTTACTTTAAAAATAATACGTATAGTCTATAGGTTTTACTGACTACAACAATTGGAGAGAAAACGCCTTAAATATTCCGATATTTAGGGCGTTTTTCTATAATTTAAGTAACGTATTATGACTATTTATAGGGAAGAAAAGACTATGTTTTTTTTTTTTTCTAAAAAAGTATAGTTAAGGTACAGAAATGTTTTGCTTACTTTTTGTATTTACCGATCATAACAATTATGGGTTATGTAAGAATTTAAATATTATTGGATTAAAAAAGAATCTTTAATTAGTTCTAATCTAGTTTTAATCTAGTTGCTATATTGTTTTTTTATCAAATATGCTGGTATGTTTGTAAGGATATTATACCTTTGATTAATATTAGAATGAAAAATCAGTTGCGTAGATGGTAAATAAGAGTTACTAATAGGTAATTTTGTCTATGTTTTATAGTGTTTTATGTTTTTATTTTACAGACATTCAAAAAAATAACCCCAAAAAAATGAATCAATCTTTTACAAAAAAGTTATTGCTGCCTATTCTTTTTCTACTATTCTGTAATTACATATCGGCACAAGTTGGAGCTACAGTTATAGTTAAGCAAACCTACGTGTACGCGGGTGCAGGAACAATTGCTGATTTAACTAGTCAAGTAACGGGACTTCTTGAGCCTCCAATATGGATGAATGCTCCTGTTGGAGGTACTGCATATAGTCCGTCAGATCCGCTTGTAAGTGGTACTAAATATTATTTAAAAAATACTGAGGATAAAACCAAATACCGCATTGGTACTCGTTTACGAATTAATGTATTTGAAGTAGATGGTAAATTGGTTCCCAGTAAACCCAATCCCCTATGTGCAGGAGAAACAGTTGATATTAAAGCCGAAGGTTTATTAACTGAGGAAGAGTTTGACGCTAAAAATACAAATGGTTTGGGATTAAGTTTGACCAAAGTTGCGGTATTTGGATCATCTTCCTATTATGTAAAAACAGAACCTAATGGAGCGCCATTCAAGATGTCTTGGACTGCCGCTGATAACTTAATATCTGATATACCAGGGGCAACCATGTATATTATTAATGGAGGGACAGCTGGAGGTGCGCCACCAGCAGAAGAAGTAGCTGTCTTAGCAGGATTAAATGCATTAGACTTTTTAAACAAACCAGGTCCTCCAGTGGTAGCATCTGGTTTTGCTTTTTGGTTGGGATTAAAACAGTATGGAAATGCAACCGATTTTGATGATAGAACGGGAGTACTTAATAAAGGGTGGTATTGGATGGATGGAACACCATTAGAGTATCAAAACTGGGATAAACAACCTAATGGAACCTTAATAGAACCAAATGATTATAATGCAAATGGATCACAAGGACTTCCTGCTCATGATGAAGACAATGCTGAGTTTAATTTTCAAACTAGAAATGCTGCAGCATGGGTAGATGCACCTGATGCAAGTCCTGGTCATGCCTCTGCAGCTTTGTTTGAATTTCAAGGAATAACAGGGCTAATATGGGAAAAATACAATACCGCTACTACTAGTTGGGAGCCAATTTCTGGAGGAACTAATGGAGTTTTATCTGTAATCGCTATAGAGGGAACAGATAAATATCGTTTACTGTATAATATCAATGGGGTGCCACAAACTCCTATAACTTATGATGTTATTGGTGTAGGTGTAACAATAGCAACGCAACCCGTACCAGCAACAAGCTGTGGTGAGGATGTCTCTTTTGCTGTTGTTAGTAATGGAGATACCTATCAATGGCAGGTATCTACTGATGGTGCTACTTGGAATAATGTTGTGGATAATGCTATTTACAGTGATTCAAATTCAGTTGAATTAAAAATAACAAACCCTATCGCTACCATGAATGGATATTTGTATAGGGTTAATATTAATAAAACGGGGACTACTTGTAGTTTGCTTTCAGATGAAGTAAGTTTAACGGTAAGTACTTTAGCCACACCAACGATCTCAGCAGGAGGTCCGACGGCTTTTTGTACAGGAGGAAGTGTTGTTTTGACTTCTTCTTCTGCAACAGGAAATATTTGGTCAACGAGTGAAACAACACCATCTATTACGGTTTCAACTGGAGGAACTTATACTGTTAAAGTATCTAACGGCAGTTGTACGTCCGCTGAATCAATAGGAACGGTTGTTACCGTAAATCCAATACCTGCTACGCCTATAATTACAGCAACGGGATCTACCACGCTGTGTGCAGGAGAGAGTGTTGTTCTAACTTCTTCTTCAGCCACAGGAAATCTATGGTCAACGGGTGAAACAACAGAATCAATTACGGTTTCGACAGCAGGAAGTTATACCGTTGAAGTAACTACCAATGGTTGTACGTCGCCTACTTCGGCAGGTACAACGGTTACTGTAAATCCAATACCTGCCACACCAACGATCACAACAGGAAGTACAACTACTTTTTGTACAGGAGGAAGTGTTGTTTTGACTTCTTCATCAGCAACAGGAAATATTTGGTCAACAGGCGAAACGACACCATCTATTACGGTTACAACTGGAGGAACTTATACCGTTAAAGTAACAGGAGGGGGCTGTACATCGGCTGAATCAGCAGGAACGGTTGTTACTGTAAATCCAATACCGAGTACTCCTACGATTACAGCAACAGGGCCTACGGCATTTTGTACAGGAGGGAATGTTGTTTTGACATCTTCTTCAGCCACGGGAAACCGATGGTCAACTGGGGAAATGACACGAGCTATTTCGGTTTCAACAGCCGGAACGTATACCGTTGAAGTAACGATTAATGGGTGCACATCTCCTACTTCGGCAGGGACAACGGTTACTGTAAATCCAATACCTGCCACACCAACAATTACAGCAGGTGGTCCGACGGCTTTTTGTGCAGGAGGTAATGTTGTTTTAACATCTTCTTCCACTACGGGAAATATATGGTCAACAGGGGAAATTACACAATCTATTACGGTTGCCACATCAGGAACGTACACCGTTCAAGTAAGTGCGGGAAATTGTACTTCGGCTACGTCAGCAGGAACAGTAGTTACCGTAAATTCTTTACCAGTTACGCCTACGATTACAGCAGGAAGTTCGACTACTTTTTGTGCAGGAGGAAATGTTGTATTAACTTCTTCTTCAACTACAGGAAATAGATGGTCAACTGGGGAAACTACACGTTCTATTTCGGTTTCAACAGGCGGAACCTATACTGTTGAAGTATTTAATGGTAGTTGTTCATCAGCCAAATCGGCAGGAATGGTGGTTACTGTAAATCCAATACCTGCTACACCTACAATTACAGCAGGTGGTTCTACGTCTTTTTGTATAGGAGGAAATGTTGTTTTAACATCTTCTTCAACTACTGGAAATATATGGTCTACAGGAGATACTACACCTTCAATAACAGTTACAACAGCAGGAACCTATACGGTGAAGGTAGTAGAAAATGGATGTGCATCTCCTTCTTCGGCAGGAACAATAGTGACAGTAAATCCTTTGCCTAATATTAATACTAATGTGAACGGAAGAGATAATGTAGTAGTTTGTTCTGGATCGTCAACTATTTCAGTAATGCTAGATGCAGGTATACAGGACAGTACACCTACTAGTGATTATACTTATGTCTGGTTGAAAAATGGAGCTGCAATGACTCCTGCTGAAACAAATTCAGTTTTGAATGCTACTTCTGATGGAGTTTATACAGTCGAAGTAACTTCAAAAGCTACAGGTTGTAGCAAAATTAGAACCATTAAAGTGATTCCGTCCGAAGCTCCAGTCATTGCATCAATTGATGTTGTTGAATTGAGTGAATCTAATTCAATTACCATTCATCTTAATCCTGGTAAAGGGAACTATGTATATACTATTAATGGTATTAATGGCGTGTATCAGGAATCTAACTTCTTTAAAAATATAGCTCCAGGAGTTTATGAAGTTTTTGTAAAAGACAATAATAATTGTGGTAGTGATAGTAGAACCGTTTATGTGATTGGAGCACCTAAGTTTTTTACTCCAAACAGTGATGGCTATAATGATTATTGGAATCTGCAAGGAGTTAAAGGTTCAGTAAATGAAAATTCAAACATCTCCATTTTTGATCGTTATGGAAAACTTATAAAAGAATTAAAACCAAAAGATCAAGGTTGGGATGGGACTTTTAATGGAGCTTTGCTTCCCGCAACAGATTATTGGTTTTCTGTAAAACTGCTAGATGGTAGAGAGGCTAGAGGACATTTTTCATTAAAAAGATAATAATAATCCTAAAAAAGGATATTTGACTATTAAACAATAAAAAAGCGCTAATTAGCGCTTTTTTATTGTTTAATAGTCAAATATCCT
>NZ_JBAWDL010000088.1:0-2612 GCF_049590715.1 Flavobacterium sp. | reverse complement strand
AAAATTAGGAATTAAAGGAAAACGTCTTAAAGCTGGATGGAGTAATGGATATCTTGAAAAATTATTAGGCATTAATTAAAAACTCATGCGTTTGCCCTGCACCGAAAGTGTAGAGATTTGTTTGGTTCAATAACTTAAAATAGTTGTGCTAAAAAGAAAAAACTATTGGCTGTAGTATTGTTTTTCTTTATGAATTTCAAAATTGGAAATCAAAAATCTTTACTTAATTTTACCAAAACCTAAATACTACACATTGAAAGATACGGCCAAGCATCAAGGACTTCGAAACCAATTAGTAAACGTTTTACAAGACAAAGGAATTACAGATAAAAACGTTTTAGAAGCGATAAAAAAGATTCCGAGACACTTATTTTTAGAATCAAGTTTTGCGGAATATGCTTATCAAGATATGGCTTTTCCTATTGGTGCTGGACAAACAATATCTCAACCTTATACTGTGGCTTTCCAATCACAACTATTAGAAATTCAAAAAGACCACAAGATTTTAGAAATTGGTACAGGATCAGGGTACCAAACGGCCGTTTTATTTATGATGGGCGCTAAGGTTTTTAGTGTGGAACGTCAAAACGAATTGTTCAAGAAAACCTATTCTTTTTTACCTAAACTAGGTATAAGACCAAAACTTCTTACTTTTGGTGATGGTTACAAAGGATTGCCAGGTTTTGCTCCTTTTGATAGTATTATTGTAACAGCTGGAGCTCCTTTTATTCCTAAACCTTTGATGGCACAACTAAAAATAGGGGGCAGATTAGTTATTCCTCTTGGTGAAGATGTGCAAATAATGACGCTGTTGATTCGGAAAAATGAAACTCAATTTGAGAAACATGAATTGGGAGAATTCAGATTTGTCCCTTTATTAGAGGATAAAAATTAAATTATACTATTATTATATTCTAGATGTAAACGGGTTTTAAATTAATTCTTCTACATGTTTTTCAATATTTCAGGCTAGTTTTGGAGTTGGTAGGTGATTAGCATCAAGACTAAAAGAATCTTTGATTTCTTTTGCTATCAACTCTAAACTTAAAAACAAAAAAAAATAAACGACCACAGGTACGACTAAATATATTAGAACAAAAACAAGCCTATTGACAGCGGACAAAGAAAGAATAGTGACACTTCATATTTTTAATAATAAATAGTTTTACATTTTATTATTGAAAGCGGATTCAATTCAAATAAAGAGGATCATACACTAACTAATATAATTCCAAATATTTTTCTTTTTAGATAATTCTAAATAAATGAATTTTATAATTTGGTTTTCAGGTTGGGTTAGACTCACGTCACCTGAAATAATTTTTTGAGCATGAAAACGTGCATTTGATAAAATGTCTTTGTCTTTTACAATATCTGCAATTTGAAGATTAAGCACACCGCTTTGTTGGGTTCCCATCATGTCCCCAGGACCACGGAGTTTGAGATCGACTTCGGCAATTTCAAAACCATCATTGGTTTGTACCATTGTTTCCATTCGGGTTCTACTATCTGAACTTAGTTTGTGGCTGGTCATCAGGATACAATAACTTTGTTCTGCTCCACGACCAACACGACCCCGCAATTGATGGAGTTGAGAAAGTCCAAAACGCTCGGCACTTTCAATAATCATTACTGAAGCATTGGGGACATTGACACCCACTTCAATGACTGTAGTAGCAACCATAATATTCGTTTTCCCTTCGGAGAAGCGTTTCATTTCAGCGTCTTTGTCTGCAGGTTTCATTTTTCCGTGAAGAATGGAAATCGAATAATCGGGCAGCGGAAAATCTCTTGAAATACTTTCGTATCCATCCATTAAATCTTTAAAATCCATTTTTTCTGACTCTTGAATCAACGGATATACAATATAAATTTGTCGTCCCAAAGCGATTTCATCCCTTATGAATTTCCAAACTTTAAGACGGTTGCTATCAAATCGATGTACGGTTTTGATGGGTTTTCGTCCTGGTGGTAATTCATCAATCACTGAAATGTCTAAATCGCCATACAAACTCATCGCTAAAGTTCTTGGAATAGGTGTAGCGGTCATCACCAAAACGTGTGGCGGAATCGTATTTTTTTTCCATAATTTAGAACGTTGCTCCACACCAAAACGGTGTTGTTCATCAATCACAGCTAGTCCTAGATTTTGAAACTTCACCTTGTCTTCTAGCAAAGCATGTGTACCAATGAGGATTTGCAAATTTCCATTCTCGAGTTCTTCATGAATGATTTTTCGAACTGAAGTTTTAGTTGAACCTGTTAGTATTTTAATGTTTAAATTCAGCTTATTAGCTAATTCTGAAAGTCCAATAAAATGTTGGTTAGCTAAGATTTCTGTTGGAGCCATCAAACAAGCTTGAAAGCCATTATCAATTGCCAATAAGATGCTCATAAAGGCCACAATGGTTTTCCCTGAACCTACATCTCCTTGTAAGAGTCGGTTCATTTGGGCATTGCTTCCCATATCCGTTCGGATTTCCTTTATTACTCTTTTTTGTGCACCTGTGAGATTAAACGGCAAATGATTTTGATAGAAATCATTAAAATAGTCGCCCACTTTTGTAAAAGGATGACCTTTTATTTTGTGTTTCTGAATCAGGTTTTTCAGG
>NZ_JBAWDL010000087.1:0-2239 GCF_049590715.1 Flavobacterium sp. | reverse complement strand
GATCCTTTTCCTCCCTTTCCAGAAGAAACAAATATTTTTACATAATCTACAAAATTCCCTTCAGTCATGTTTTTTTGTTTAAAAGTTTAAACGTTTAAACGTTTAAACCAGTTCTTAACCTTTTAAGGTTTTCACCATTACTTTATCAATCTTTGCGCCATCCATATCGATGACTGTTAATTCCATTTTTTGCCAAACCAATATTTCGCCTTCTTTTGGAATATGTGTTAATTCGGTCATGATTAATCCGCTGAGTGTGGTCACTTCATAATCATTAATTAAATCGTCTAATTCAAAATACGTTAGAAAATCGTGCAACGAGTAATGTCCGTCCACCAACCAAGAACCATCTTGATTTTCTATCAATTTAAATTCTTCTTTATGAAAATCAGAAGCGTCACCTACTAAGGCTTCTAAAATATCGTTCAACGTTAGCATTCCTTGAAACACACCATATTCGTCAGTAACTAATGCGTATCGAATATTTGTTTTTTTGAATTGTTCCAAAGCTTTATAAGCCGTTGTGTATTCCATCATAAACGGTGCTTCACTCATAATTTTTGGCAAACTAAAATTTTCACCATCGATATTGGCAAAAATACTTTTCAAATCGACTACTCCCACGATATCATCATAGTTCTCCCCATACACGGGATAAACGGAATGTATTTCTTCTAAAATACTCGTTTTAACCTGTGCTTTATCCGCATCTAATGGCAATAATATAACCGCTTTCCGATGTGTCATTAAAGAGTTTATTTTTCGGTCACCAATGTGAAAAACACGCTCTACAATGTCTTGTTCTATTTCTTGTACTTCGCCACCTTCAGTACCTTCTTTGATGATAGCTTTGATTTCCTCTTCGGTTACTTTTCCATCGGCAGTGGGTTTTATTTGTAGTACCCTTAATAAAAACTCTGTTGAATTGGTTAACAACCAAATAAAAGGTGCAGTAACAATCGAAACGAATTTCATAGGCATAGCAACCGACTTAGCAATCTTTTCAGGATAATTTAAACCAATCCTTTTGGGAAATAATTCTCCTAATACCAATGAAAAAAAAGTCAATATCACCACAACGATTCCAACAGCAATTGAAGAAGCATAAGGCTTTAAAATTTCAAATGAACTTACAAAAACTCTAACATCTGTAGTGATTTTGTCTCCTGAATAGATCCCTGTTAGAATTCCGATGAGGGTAATTCCTATTTGGACTGTTGACAAAAATTCATTGGGAGAATTAGCTAATTTCAGTGCCATTTTAGCACTTTGATTTCCTTTTTTTGCCGATGATTCTAATCTGTTTTTTCGGGCTGAAATCAAGGCGATTTCGGACATAGAGAAAAGTCCATTCAGTAGTATCAGAAAAAAGATGATAAATATTTCCATTGTTATGTTTAGCCCAGATGGTAGTGAAAAGCCCGGAGTACTTATCCTTTATTTTTCTTGCCAGAAAAGAGCGACCAGCGGAAGCTCCTTTTATGGCTTAGAAAAATAAAGGATAAGAACGAGGACTTGTAACGTACAGCTGGAAATTGCTACAAATTATCAATAACTTGTGTTAATCTTTCCGTAATTTCTGCGATAGTTCCAATTCCGTTTACAGCGTGAAACTTATTTTGTTCTTTATAGTACCCGATTAGTGGTGCTGTTTTTTCGTTGTATTCGTCGTAACGATTGCGAATTTTTTCTTCGTCTTGGTCATCAGCTCTTCCAGAAGTTTTTCCTCTTTCTAACAAACGAGCCACAAGAATATTATCATCAGCCTCAAGTGCTACAGTTCCTGTAATTCCCCAACCTTTGCTTTGCAAAAAAGCATCCAAAGCATCCGCTTGAGCAATTGTACGTGGAAAACCGTCAAACAAAAACCCTTTAGAATCTGGATTTTTACCTACCTCATCTTCTAGCATTTTGATGGTAACTTCGTCTGGAACCAACTCTCCTTGGTTGATGTATGATTTAGCCAATTTTCCTAAATCAGTATCATTTTTCATATTGAAACGAAAAATATCTCCTGTTGAAAGATGTGTCAAATTGTATTTTTCTTTCAAAAATTCGGCTTGTGTTCCTTTTCCTGCACCTGGTTTCCCAAATAAAACAATGATAATCATATTCTTTTTTTAAATTTAAAGATTTAAGAATTTAAAGATTAAAGATTGCTACTTTATATCTAAATTTTAAATCAGTGAGAAATTATTTAATTATACTAGATTTTTTTTTCTTGCTTCTTTTTTCTTGC
>NZ_JBAWDL010000086.1:0-5334 GCF_049590715.1 Flavobacterium sp. | reverse complement strand
AATTCGCCTAATATTTCTCCGTAGATGCCTTTTTGATACTCTGAGAGGGGTTTTACTTTTCTCATTTCGCTAATTTTAGGGGGTTACTGGCAGACTTTTGTCAGACTTTCAACCCTTGATTTCATTTTTAAAATTAAGAAAAAGCATTCTTTTTCACAACGAGAAAGCGGTTTTTTTAGTCATCACTTTCTAATGAGAGAAAACTCAGCTGCTAGACTTTTAGCTAAACACTCAACAAGGCACTCACAATTATTCTCAAACTATTGCAAATAAGCAATTAAACGACAGTATAATATTTTCATTAGAAGCCATTAATTATACCTTTTTCCATAAAATGGAAGTATTTGAGGAGGATTCAGATGGGTATTGATTAACTACTATCCTAGCTACTTCAAGGAACGCTTCTAATTGCATCACTTGTGATAGCCAAGGATTGTACCGACCAACGGGACTACTTTCAATATTTGAAAGCCTTTCTATTGCTTATAGAACCGATCGTTGATGATTTAAAGTTGAAAGGATTTTTATGATTGAGCCTAAAATTCTAGAAGTAATAGTTAAAAAAAAACCTTCAGCGGAAAACTTTGAACCGAAAAACTTGACATTTTAATTGATAGTAATTTAATGACCAAATTTTTTGTAATTCAAATAATCAAAAACTCATTGTCAAAAACTAAATATTTCTTTTGATTAATGGAATGAGTTTATGAGAATCGTTAACTGAAGATTCAATTCTATGAGGATATGTATCATATTATGACTCAATTTTTCCGACACATCCATCAATATCAAATATTGAGGGAATAGTGAGATGAAAAACTTATGTAAGTCCGGACTGCCTATTTAATTTTAATAAACTCTATATTAAATAAATTTTGGCCGGATAATGAAAATCCAATTATTTTACCGTGTGTGTCTTTGAGAAAAATTAACTTCCCAAAAAATCCTTCATCCGAATAAAAGCTATTCTTTGATAACGGATGCAGCATGATGGCATGATTAAAGCTGTGTTGCGCAATCAGCTTATTATCTTTGATCAGCAATTCATATTCAGTATTGAATTCTACATTTTTATAGAGACCTACAAATTTGCTAAGATTGATTTCATTGGGATTTTGCCGACTTAAGTTCACACGCTTGCTAGGGTAACTATCAACCTTGTTCTCTAGGATTATTGTACCATTGGGAAGGATGTAAACAGAACGTAACAAATTAACTCGGCAAAGGGGGCTTTTTGGAGTTGCGAAGGGGGGGGGCAATTTTAAGTGGTTTATTCAATTAAGGACACGAATCAGTCTGAGAGACCGATTCGTACTGTCTGCTATTTTTTTGGAATATTTAGTTTCTCTACTCGCATTATACCGAGCATAAGGATGTTAGGTTCTGACCTCGTTAAGTATAAAATCCTTTCAAATAACTTTACTACCTCACTAACGCTAATTAGAGGGACTTTACTAAAAGCTGAGAAATCTTTGCCATCATTATTCAGAACCAATATCGGTAAGATGATATTTACCTCTTTTTTATTACTCATATATGGTCCAAAATCGAATGAATTATATTTCTTATAGGTCGTGAACATAGAATAAGCCAAACTATCATTTGCTGTGACTTTCACAATTTGAGTCTTTCCAATTTTCTTTACGTTTATCTTGAAATAAAAAGTATACAATGGTATGCTATCATTCAGTACATCAAAAGTATATCTAGTCGCTATCACGTTGTGAATTCGATAATATTTTGGTGATCCATCTTTGTCAGTATTTTGTGCTGTTAGCTTTTCTGAAAAACATGTAACTAGCATTGTCACTACCAAAAATACCTTTAAGTTTATTAGTTGATTCATCATATTAATTAATTTGGGCACTTCGTACCTGTGTAACCTGGTTTTGTAGTATCTCTCTCCTGCATATTAATGGCTGCATCACCTGAGCTAAGCGGAAATATACCGTGACTTGCTAATACTGCAGCCCTTGCTATGTCAAAATTCGAATTAAAATTAGTTATTACATCACGAAGTCCACTAAGATAATTCACAGCTGCCAATTCATAGTGGGCTTCATCTGCTCTGAATAAAGTTCTTCCTCCATTAGAATTTATCGAGCTAAATTGAGCTGCAAACTCTGTGGGTCCTAACTCTTGTAACTTCAATTTAAGAAATCCGTGCAATGCTTCGTGGTACATAGTGACAAGTATGTATTCTTTACTAGCTTTTGTTAAGACGTCCGGGTTAAGTCCGATTCTGATTGTCATACCGAATTGAGTTGGAGCTCCTGATAATAATTGGCCGTCTATAGTTGTGCCTACCAGTCTATCGTCTGTTTGAAATACAATATTTATTCCATCACCTCTGTTGAATGTACTATTTATAAGCTGAGCAATGTTTCCTGAAAGGTTTGGCATCTGATTCACTAGCGAACTTGCGCAGGGATATGCATCTAATTCGTGTTTTATATCATTTTGTGGTTCAGAATAACATTCTGGATTTTCGTGAACCATTAATTGCTGTCCACGTGCTCCAGACATAATTTTCCCTCCAAGACCCGCTAATCCATTTGTTGTTGGCGGTGGAGGCCCCTGGCTACAAGGATCATATTCACCCGGAGGAACAGGAGTCGTGCCGCCACCTCCACCTCCGGGGCCATTTTGGCAAGTTGTTATTTCCGAACTTAAAGTTGCATAACCCGCCGCACCAGTTCCGGTAAGCGCGCAAGCAGACTCACCAGGCCCATGTAAACCTGAGCCACAGAAATATGCTACTTCATAATAATATATTGTTCTATCACAGCCATTTGCATCAAGCAATGCAATTTTATCTGAAGAACTTCCTAATGCTATTTTGCCATTAGCACCAACCGAACTACGTATTATGCTGTTTTGACTCACCCTTTCAAGGTAAGTAACGCTTATTTCTCCCTCAAATTTGCCTGGATGACCTTTCTTCCATTGGTCAATCCACTTTTAACTTGGGACGTATGTATTCACAAAACTAGTTATTCCATCTGGCCCTTCATCTATGGTTAAGTTTTGAAAAGTTATTGCCCTTGGCGAACTTTGTTTAACAGAAAAGATATAAGAAGTATGATCTTTGGATTTAATAATTTTGATACTGTCAGTGTGTAAAGCAAAGCCTTTATAAGTATCTTGGGTATTAACTGACATAAGTTTTTCTCTAGATGGAGTTGGTATGAGAAAAGACTTACTTAAACTTCCGAGTTTGTTTAAGTCTATTTTACTTTTAAACTGCTCAAAAGTATAATTCGATTGCTGAGGACCGTTCGCATAATCGATCATTTCTTTTTCGCGCGAAGGATCTATTTTTTCAAAGGTTTTCTGTTCTGATTTCTTGCACGAAATTAGTAGAAACAAAAAACATATAAACATAGTTGAATAGTGGCTTAATCCAAAGAGAGGTTTTTTCATGAGCGTTTTAGATTTTTTTTGAAACAATCTACAAAAAGTTCAATACATCACAATCTAATTCTGAAAATTTAGTTATAAACCATTTTGATGTTTAGGTGGCCAAATCAATTAATTTGACCCCTTTCCGCCAATTCAATAACAAAATGGCAACCAATTATTTATAACAAATTTATTTCCGGTGAGACGGTGTCAATCTACTCTGGTTTTTCCATTCAAACCAACGGAATATAACTGCAGCACGATAAGAATGACAAATTGATATCTTGAAAAGCGATCCGATGGATATTAAGTTCGGCTTTGGGCGTTTTAATGGGCAAAAAAGCACTATCGTACACAAATTGTTTATTCGCTTTATTGATCTCTTCCTGCAAATCTAATTTTAGCTGAGAATTTAGATAATTCATTAGTCTATGAATTCCAGGCTTTAGCTGTTCAATCGGATTATACCACTATTTTCCTTGCATAAGCAAGATCAAAATAATTTCTCAATTACTCAAAAACACGAAACTAATGAGGAATTATCTAAATTATTCAAAGTAATGCCGAACACACGAATACAATTAATTTTTGCTTTCTTATTCCTCAGAAATGTTGGAATTCACTTATTTCAATCTAGCTTAATCTGCCTTTCAATTTTTTTTTCGGCTGAGTCAATATATTCTAAGTAACCTTTCCTATCTATAAAAGACTGGGCACCATTTGCAGAAAGATGTTTTAATTTAAGCTTATCTGCCATCTTAAAAAAACTGCCAACTGTTTTACTAGGAGTCTATGAAATTTAGTTTCATTTAGGCTTGTTGACAAATCTGGCATCCGTTGCTGTAAACTCAGCTGTAGTCGGCTTTTATTGGGAGTTGGGCAAAATGATTTCAGAGAAAACAGCTCTAAGTAATTGGGGAGATAAGATTTTAGAACAAGTGTCAAAGGATTTAAAGTATGAATTTCCTAACATGAAAGGACGCTCTAGAACCAATCTTTCTTATGCAAAGCAATTCTTTGAATTTTATCAATCTTCAATTGTCCAACAAGCTGTTGGACAATTACAAATATCTGATACACTGAATAATAAAATAACGCAACAGCCCATGATGCAAATTCCATGGGGCATAATATATTAATATTTAGTAAAGTAAATGATTTTAACGAAGCATACTTTTATATCCAAGAAACAATAGAAAATGGCTGGAGCAGGGAAGTGCTCGCTCTTCAGATAAAAACTAATACATACTATAGGCAGGGAAAGGCTATCACTAATTTTAAGAATACACTTCCTGATCCTTTATCTGAACTTGCTCAGCAAACGTTAAAAGATCCATATGTATTCGATTTCCTCACTTTAACGAAGCCATATCAAGAAAGAGATATAGAGCAACAATTGATTTCTCATATTACGAAATTCTTGCTTGAGCTAGGCAAAGGATTCGCGTTTATTGGTCAGCAATACCATTTAGAAGTTGGCGAAACAGATTATTATTTAGATTTACTTTTCTATCATACAAAATTGAAATGTTATGTTGTAATAGAATTAAAAAATACAAAATTCATACCGGAATATGCAGGTAAATTGAACTTCTATTTATCAGCTGTGGATACTCTAGTTAAACAAGACGATGATAAACCTACTATTGGAATTTTGTTATGTAGAGATAAAAATAACTTTGAAACAGAGTTTGCCTTAAGGGATATAAACAAGCCAATGGGCGTAAGCGAATTTGAATTGACTGAAATATTGCCAGATGATCTAAAATCAAATCTACCTAGTATTGAAGAATTTGAGCAAGAGTTTAAAAAATTAGAGTAAATCTGAACTGATATTCGCAGATTTTTAACCAATAAGCCACTCCGCACACATTAAATGATTTTTTATACAAATTAATTACGCAAAAAAGAGAACATGTCTTAAAAAACGAA
>NZ_JBAWDL010000085.1:0-13558 GCF_049590715.1 Flavobacterium sp. | reverse complement strand
ATTGTACTTTGATGACAAAATACAAGATGAAACTCATAAACAAAGCGATGGCTATAACGATACCAGTTCCCCAATTAATTAGGGGTTTTCTTGGAATATTAGTTGGATTATTTTCCATGTTTTTTTTGTACTAAAATGATTAACAAACCATTACAAATTAAAAGTTTGCAAGATTAAAATTTTAATTAGCCATAGATTAAAAAAATTATAAGGATTAATCTGTGCTAATCTTTTTAATCTGTGGCTCTTTTTTTTTTATACGTTGAAGTGAGATGCACTAAAGTGTAAAACCTTCAACTTCATTGTAAGTCAGAAATCAATCGAAACTCCTTGGACTTAGGAAAGTCGTTGTGGTGGTTTCTACTTTTTTATCTCCTTCATATACTTCAATTAACAATTTGGTCTTATCGCTTTCTAATAAGTATTGATTAATCTCTATAAAAAGAGTCCCACTACTCATACCTTGTTTAGGGACTTTGAATTTTGATTTTCCTACAATGTCTAATTTTCCTTTAATTCCTTTTAATTCAAAGTGAATGTCTTCGAAATTATTGTTGGTTTTATTGATAATTTTAAAGGTATATACGTTACTGATATTCTCGCCTTTATGTTGAAATAATTGTCCTGGTAAACGTAAAATGGTTGCTTCGACATCATTACGCAAGAACAATAACCCTGTCAAAACACCTATTAAGATTGCTAATATTGCCGTATAGCCTTTCATACGAGCCGTAAACTTGAAAGGTGCTTTTTTCTCTATTTCATCTTCTGAGGCATAGCGAATCAAACCTTTGGGTAAACCTACACTTTCCATAATGGTATCACACTCATCAATACAGGCGGTACAGTTGACACATTCTAGTTGTGTGCCATTACGAATGTCGATTCCTGTGGGGCAAACGTTCACACATTGTTTACAATCAATACAATCGCCTTTGCCTGTTTCTTCACGATTTTCTTTTTTGTTGAATGTGGCTCTACCTGTTTCTTTTTCGCCACGAACAAAATCATACGCTACATTTATTGATTTATTGTCTAACAAAACGCCTTGTAAACGACCGTAAGGACAAGCAATAATACACACTTGCTCTCTAAACCAAACAAAAATAAAATAGAAAACACCTGTAAAAATGGATAACGAAATTAGCGTCTTGATATGATTCAACGGCCCGTCTTCAATCATTTGGAACAATTCGTCACTTCCTATCAAATAGGCTAAAAACACATTGGCAATCAAAAACGAAATTATTAGAAAGAGCGTCCATTTCAGTCCTTTCTTTCTCATTTTATCCGCATTCCATTCTTGTTTTTGCAATCGTATTTGTGCACCTCTATCCCCTTCAATCCAATACTCGATACGTCTGAAAACCATTTCGAGGAAAATAGTTTGAGGACAAATCCAACCACAAAAAATGCGTCCAAAAATAACCGTAAACAAAATCACAAAGACTACACCCACGATCATAAAGAGTACAAAAATGTAAAAATCTTGTGGCCAAAATGGAAATCCAAAAATATTGAAACGACGTTCTAAAATATTGAACAACATAAACTGATTGCCATTGATTTTCACAAATGGATTGGCTACCAAAATCAACAACAAAAAATAACTTACCCATTTGCGGTAATCATAGAATTTGCCCGAAGGTTTTTTAGGAAAGATAAACTTTCTTTTTCCTTCGGTATCAATGGTTCCGATCGTATCTCTAAAAGCTTCGTTTGGTACTTTTGACATTTTGTTTGGTGTTTATTACCGTAGATTATCTTTTTATTGCCACAGATTAAAAGGATTTTAAAGATTTTTCTAATCCTTTTAATCCGTAAAATCTGTGGCAATAATTGTTATTTCACCTCTGGAGCAGCGGCTTCTTCAACCCACACTTCTCCTTCAGGTGCTTTGGCAGCAGCAGGATTACTGCCTTTAAGAGAAAGAATATAACTCGCTACTTTTTGGATTTCTTTTGGTTTTAGCGTTCCTTTCCAGGCAATCATCCCTTTTCCGTCACGACCACCATTTGTAATCGTGTGAAACAAGTTTTTGACACCACCTCCTAAGATCCAATGATCATCAGTTAAGTTAGGACCAATTTGCCCTCCTGCATCTGCACGGTGACAAGCAGCGCAGTTATTTGTGAAAATGGTTTTTCCAATTTCTAATTCGGCTGGATCAGTTAATAGAGTTACTGTTTTTTCGTCCATCAAATCTGGAGCAGTTTTCATGTATTCTTCCACATCCATTTTGGCTTGAGCCAATTCTTTTTGGAGTTCCATTTCTTGGTTATCAGCACCCATGATTTCAAATCGTACCAAATACACCACAGAGAAAAGGATACAAGCGTAAAACAAATACACCCACCATGGTGGCAAATTGTTATCTAACTCCTTGATACCATCATAATCATGATGTAAGATGATTTCGTTCTCGTTTTCCATTGCTTGGGTACGAGTCAACTTTTGCATCAACTTTTTAAACCAAGCTTTCTCTTTGTAGCTCAGCTTATGTTCGGTTGCTATTTTTTGTTTTTCTTCTTCAGAAAGCAGGTTGTACGTGATATTGTCTACGGCACTTAACGTGATTTCTATAGCAATCAAAAGGAACATAAATACCAATAAAAAAACCGATACCATAGGGAATTTTAAAAAAGCGGGGCGATCTCCCGAGTCAATTAAGTATTCCATTGCACCAAAAACGAGAAAGAAAATTACGGGTACTCTTACGTATGATGGAATTATTTTTTTCATTCTAACTATTTTGAAATTATACTTTTATTTTATCGTCCAATGGAATTTGACTTAACTCCTCAATTTTTTCTTTTTTATACGATACAACCCAAATTGCCAATCCTACAAAGAAGAAAAAGAAAATCAATAACGATAGGATGGGGTAAATGGATACTCCTGCTATCGTTTCCATATTGTGTTTTATTTGTTCGAACATTTTTTTATTTTTTTAGGTTCTAAGGTCCTTAGGCGCTAAGATTCTAAGTTTTCTTTAGGGGTCTAAGAATCTTAACGTCTTAGAATCTTATTTTTAATTTTTCACTTTTATATCCGTTCCCAATCTTTGGATGTATGCTATTAAAGCAACGATTTCACGGTCTTGCATTGGGACAAAGGTTTCTCCTTTAGCAGTGGCATGTTTTCTACTATCCTCATAACTTTTTACAAAATCAGGGTCAGCTTTTAAGTTCTTTTCAATTTGAAGGGATTGTGCTTTGATTGTTTTTTGAGCATTTGCCACCTCAGCATCTGTATAAGGAACGCCTAATTTTTGCATCACTTTCATTTTTCCTTCGATATCCGTAATATCTAAAGCTTTGTTGTCAAACAGCCATTTGTAGCCTGGCATAATAGAACCTGAAGACGTACTTTGTGGATTCCACATATGGTTAAAGTGCCAGTTGTCGTTGTACTTACCTCCCACTCTTAACAAATCAGGACCGGTACGTTTTGACCCCCATAAAAATGGATGATCGTATACAAATTCTCCCGCTTTAGATTGTGGGCCATAGCGTTCGACTTCAGAACGGAAAGGTCTTACCATTTGAGAGTGACACCCCACACAACCTTCACGGATGTATAAATCACGTCCTTCCAACTCCAATGGAGAATAAGGTTTTACACTTGAAATCGTTGGTATATTGGATTTTACCATAATCGTTGGAACAATCTGAATAATTCCACCAATCAAAATAGCAACTGTTGCTAGAATGGTTAATTGTACTGGTTTTCTTTCTAACCAAGAGTGAAATTTTTCTCCTTTCAAACGACCTTTGTTTATACGTTCTAGCTCTGGTGCTTCCGCTAATTCGTCTTGGATAGTATCATTAGCACGGACAGTTTTATAAATATTATAAACCAATACAAACATTCCGATGATATATAATGTACCACCAATAGCTCGCATCCAGTACATTGGTATAATTTGAGTTACGGTTTCTAGAAAGTTACCATAAGTCAACGTTCCGTCAGGGTTGAATTGTTTCCACATAGAGGCTTGTAAAAACCCTGCAACATACATAGGAAGCGTGTATAAAATGATTCCTAATGTTCCAATCCAAAAATGAACATTGGCTAATTTCAAAGAGTACAAAGGTCCTTTAGACATGCGAGGCACTAACCAATAAATGATTCCAAAAGCCATAAATCCATTCCAAGCCAAAGCGCCTACGTGTACGTGAGCAATAATCCAATCAGTAAAGTGCGCTATTGCATTTACATTTTTTAATGACAACATAGGGCCTTCAAAAGTCACCATTCCGTAACCTGTAATAGCAACCACAAAGAATTTCAAAACAGGCTCCGTACGCACTTTATCCCAAGCACCACGCAAAGTCAAAAGTCCGTTAATCATACCACCCCAAGATGGTGCAAGCAACATTATAGAGAAAACAACTCCTAAATTCTGAGCCCAGTTAGGCAAAGCGGAGTATAATAAATGGTGAGGTCCTGCCCAGATGTATAAAAAGATCAATGACCAAAAGTGAACAATTGATAAACGATACGAATACACGGGACGATTAGCCGCTTTTGGTATAAAATAATACATCAAACCTAAAAACGGTGTTGTTAAGAAAAATGCTACTGCATTATGACCGTACCACCATTGTACCAAGGCATCCTGCACTCCTGCGTAAACAGAATAACTTTTCATAGCCGAAACTGGCAATGCCAAACTATTAAAAATATGCAATACAGCAACAGTTACAAACGTAGCCAAGTAAAACCAAATTGCTACATACAAATGTCGCTCTCTACGTTTTAAAATGGTTCCAATCATATTGATACCAAAAACTACCCAAATTAAAGCGATGGCAATATCAATAGGCCATTCTAGTTCCGCATATTCCTTTGATGTTGAATATCCTAAAGGAAGTGTAATGGCTGCCACTACAATAATGAATTGCCAACCCCAGAAATTAAGGTTGCTTAAAAAATCGCTAAACATTCTGGCTTTGAGTAAACGCTGTAACGAATAATAAATACCTGCAAACATCGCATTCCCTACGAAAGCAAAGATTACCGCATTAGTATGCAAGGGACGTAAACGACCAAAACTCAACCACGAAATCCCATCTGTCATATTGGGGAATAAAAATAGTGTCGCTAATAAGAGTCCAACGGCCATACCTACTACCCCAAAAACGATGGTGGCGTAGATGAATTTTTTAACAATTTTGTTATCGTAATAAAACTGTTGCATTTCCATAAATAAATTTGTTTAATTGTTTTAAATCGGGGTTATAAAACCGACTCTTAATTATTGTTTGTTGCTTTTTTTGATTTCGATTTTTCCTTGGTTTTAGCCAATTCGTCGTCAAAAAGCATCCGTACAGAGGGCGTATAATCGTCGTCGTATTGTCCTGTTTTGACTGCCATTATGAAGGCAATAAAAAAAGCAACAGCAACCACTATACTGATGGAGATTAATAAATAAATGACACTCATACCTTAAAAATTTTATGAAACAAAATTAACTTTAGCGTTGTGGGCATACTATGATATTTATCATACTTTGGAAAAATGTTAGGGGAAGAGAGGTTATTTCTTAGGAGTTAGTTGTTATGGGTAAGAGCTAATATATAAGGATATATTTCCGAATTGTTTAGTGTGATAAAGACGAGTAACTCTTAACTTTTTACGCTTAACTACTAACTTCTAACCACTCAACTTCCTAGCATAATAATTACTCATAACCGTCACAAAACTCACTATGGTTATCGTACTCAAAGGCATAATGATAGCGGCAACTAACGGTAATAAATGGCCTGTAATAGCAAAGGACAATCCGACAACATTATAGAGTAGCGAAAGGATGAAGCTCATTTTTATGGTAGTCATTCCTTTTTTCGAAAGCTTTAAAAAATAATGTAATTGGTCAAACTGACTGGCTTCTAAAATTCCGTCGCAGGCTGGCGAAAACACATTCACATTTTCTGATATAGAAATCCCCACGTTGCTTTGTGCCAATGCTCCAGCGTCATTGAGTCCGTCACCAACCATCATTACGTTTTTGCCTTCGTCCTGTAATTTTTTGATAAATTCAAGTTTCTGTTCTGGTTTTTGATCGAAAATCAATTGCGTTCCAACAGGTAAGATCCGTTCTAATGTCGCACGTTCGCCTTCGTTATCTCCTGATAAAACCTTCAATTCGTAGGTAGAACTCAACGTTTTAAACAATTGTTCCAATCCATTTCTATATTGATTTTCAAAAATATAAGCACCGTAATATTCGGTTCCAATGGTGATGTGTACGGCAGTATTTTTTATATCGGTTTGAATACTCTTTGCAATAGTTTTGCAAAAAGAAGCCGAACCTAATTTTATATCAATCCCTTGATAACTGACTTGAATTCCTTTGCCTGTGATTTCCTCAAAATCGTCTAATTTTACGGTTTTGACTTCAGGTAGAAAGTCATATAGCATGCGACTCAACGGATGGTTAGAAGCACGAAGACTGTTTTTAACCAAAATCTGTTGTTCCTCATTTAACCATTTTCCTTGGTAACTGATGGATGCCTTTTTATTAGTCGTGATTGTTCCTGTTTTATCAAAAACAACGGTATTCACGGCGGCTAATTGCTCTATAACCAAAGCATTCTTGAGGTATATTTTTTTCTTTCCTAAAATACGAAGTAGGTTTCCCATCGTAAACGGCGCTGTCAAAGCCAACGCACATGGGCAAGCCACAATTAATACCGCTGTAAAAACATTAAAAGCAATATTAACATCAATAAAAATCCAGTAGCCAAAACCTAAAACAGCGATCAATAATAAAATAGGCGTAAAATAACGACTGATGCTATCGGTAATGCTTTTGTGTTTTTGATGCACTGATTTTTGAAAAACCTCGTTGCTCCACAACTGCGTGAGGTAACTCTGAGAAACAGATTGTAACACTTCCATTTCGATGCTTTTGCCTACCTGCTTCCCTCCTGCATAGATTTTATCTCCTGATTTTTTGATAATCGGTTCGGCCTCACCAGTTACAAAACTATAATCGATGGCGGCAGTTTCACTGATTAGGATTCCGTCAACGGGAAGTAATTCTTGGTTTCGAATAAGCAAGCGATTGCCTTTTTCAACTTCATAAACGGGAATGTTTTCTTCGGATGAATCCAAATTTATTTTGGTTACCGCAATTGGGAAATAGGATTTAAAATCACGTTCAAAACTAAGAAAGCTATAAGTTTTGGTTTGGAACATTTTTCCTAACAACATAAAGAAAATCAATCCCGTCAAACTGTCAAAGAATCCAGATCCATAATCAAATGCAATATCTACAACGCTACGTAAAAACATTACGATAATTCCAAGTGCAATAGGAATGTCAATATTTAGCATGCCCGACTTGATGCTTTTGTAAGCAGAAACATAATACCCACTAGCTGAATAAAAAAAAGCGGGAAGTGATAAAGCAAAAATTAATCCTCTAAAAAATGGTTTATAAGTATCTAACCAAAATTCACCTACTTCAAAATATTCTGGAAACGACAACAACATGATGTTTCCAAAACAAAAGAAAGCCAATCCTAATTTATAGGTCAAACTACGATCTACTTTATGGTTTCCTGTTTCATAATTTTCCAGACTGATATACGGTTCATATCCTATGGAACTCAATAAGTACACAATCTCTTTCAGCGAAACCGCGTTAGAACGATAGGTAATTCTAACCGTTTTTTGAGGAAAATTAACTTGTGAACTTACGATTCCGTTTTGCAATTTTTGCAAGTTCTCAAGAATCCATATACAGGAACTGCAATGAATATGCGGAATATTCAACGAAACTACAGCGCTAGTTTCTTCTTGAAATTCTAATAGTTTGCTAACGATTAGCTCATTGTCTAAAAAGTCATATTTACCCTTTATATCTAATGGGGTTGCTCCAGGGGATTGTTCAAAATCATAATAACAGCTCAAATCATTGACAGAAAAAATTTCGTACACAGTTTTACAACCGTTGCAACAAAATTTTTTATCATCAAAAACAATTTCTTCTACTTTAATTATGTCTAATCCACAATGGAAACAATTAGTTGTATCCATAATTTACTCATTTACCTGTGGCAAATTTCCAGAATGATTGTAGCACAAACTATGATAAATGTCATATAAAAGATTAATTTTGGTAATTCAATAAATTAAGCAATACGAAATGGGCAAATGTGAACAATGTATCGTTAGAGAATTCAGTTCCCTTAAAGCGCTGAACAAAGATGAATTATTACAGATTGCTAATTGTAAAACTTCTTATACAATAAAAAAAGGGGAGCATTTATTTGAAGAAGGTGAAACAGTTAATGGTATTTATTGTATCAAAGACGGTGTTTGTAAATTATCCAAACTAAGTGCTAATGGCAAAGACCAAATTGTTAAATTAATGAAACCCGGCGAATTGCTTGGTCAGCGCTCCATGATTAGTGATGAACCTGCTAATTTGAGTGCTGTTGCTCTTGAAGACATGCAAGTATGTTTCATACCAAAAGCAGAGATATTAGGTTTCTTTGACAAGAACAATCAATTCTCGATGAATGTCATGAAAAGTATTTGTGGTGATTTGAAAGATGCCGATGATCATACGGTATCAATGGCTCAAAAACCAGTAAAATCGAGACTTGCTGAAACCTTATTGCATTTAGAAACCAACTTCGGAAAAAACAGCGATGGCTCTTTACACATCCAACTTTCGAGAGAGGAACTTGGAGGTATGATAGGAACAGCTACTGAAAGCTGTATCCGTTTGTTATCTGATTTTAAAAAATTAGGATTAATTGAATTAGACGGAAAAAAAATAGTTCTAAAAGACCATAAAGAATTGCAAAAATTAGCGGAATAAATTTGAATTTTGCTTTAATTGTCACATTGTTCCGAATTTTCGGGGAGTGGAAAGTATCTTATTGTAACGTCTTCGACAGGCTCAGACTGACATTTTTGTAATCAACAAAATTTCCTAAAAATAAAACCATTAAGAAATTAAGTTTTATTAAGCATTCCTTTGCTTCATTTTCTTAATCCCTTAATGGTAAAATGGTTTACTTTCTATTGTTATTAATCCTTAAGAAGCTTTTGCTAATTCTGGAATTTCAATTTCTTGAATAAGTCCTTCGTAAAAGCAAAACAATTGTTTTGTTTGCAAATTGTTTTCAGATAAAACACTAGCATGGCTAAATAACTCTTGGTAGTATTTTATACCTTCCAATAAATTATTTTTAAAAGTTTTCCATTTTTTTAATTGTCCCTCAGCCACTATATCTGAAAAATTTAAAATTTCTTTTCTCAAATAATCCACATACATTTTGAGTTCGTTTATAAATAGATTAGGACGATCCGTTCTAGTTAAAACAGAAGCATTTCCATAAATATGTTGCACCATATCCACCAATGAAACTTCTTTTTCAAAATAAGCCAAATTAGGACCTGGACAAACCACCACACCTTGATTCTGACCTTTAATCGCTATACCGTTTTCAAGGTAAGAAGCATTCGCTAAACCTACACAAAGACACGATTTATCGGTAATGGTATTTCTCTTTTTTTCATAGTTTTCTATCGAAAGTGTTTCTTTTTCTGCTTCTAGACTTTCCAGTTTTAAATCTTGGAATTTTTTAGAGGCGGAGCACATTCCTTTGGCACCATATTCTTTACTTAACGCTAGAAATTTCTTTGGACATGAACTACCTGGCACATTGGCTTCAATACGTTTTTGTTTCAGGAATTCATTCGTCGTTCCTTTTACGGCATTGAATGGAATCCCTAAAGGCGAAATAGAACTTAGATAAAAATCATCTTCTTTTGCATTCGCTAATAAATTTCGAGTATTCACATCTGTCGAAGTAGCTTCTGGAACCAATAAAAACGGTGAACCCCAACCAATCGAATCCAATTCGTATTGATTAAGTAAAAATTCGTGTTCTTGTGCTGTTCCTACTCCACCTTGAGCCGTAATTTTCAATTCTAATGGATTTTGTGGCACTACTTTTCCCTTGGCTATTAAAGCTTTCACCATCAACTGATGAGCGGAATTAACCAATTGTTCTTTCTTAGCTTTGAATTCTTCCAAAATAGGTCCTAACAAAAGTCCTTCAGTAGCAAATGCATGACCGCCACAATTCAATCCTGATTCAATGCGATATTCCGAAACCCAAAGTCCTTTTTTAGCTAAAAAATTCCCTTGAATCATCGCCGAACGAAAATCACTTACTTTCAAGATAATTTTCTTTTGCAATTGGTTGTTAGCATCTGGAAAGAATACATCGAAGTTCTCAAAATAACTGTACAATCTAGGATTCATTCCAGCTGAAAGCACCACTGAGGACGTTAAAGTACTGTTAGCAAACCCACGAAGGGAAGCATGAGCATCATTAAATTCTGTTGGTAATTGAACATCTTTATCAAAATTATCTTTGTCGACTTTCGTCATAATATTAACATCGATATTTCCTGCTGTCAAATGTTCTTCGAGATAATTCAAAATCGTTTCTTTGCCTTCGTTAATCACTTTTTGTAGTCCTAATTTAATCGTTGAACAATTAGGCAACATAGCTATATAATCAGTCAAAGCCAACTTACTTTCAGCCAATTCATTTTTATAAGTAGCAAATTTTTGCTTAACAATAGTATCCACTAAATTCAAATACGAGGTGATTCTTTCCGCACGATAATCCTGCATTTTTTGAGTAATCTCTCTATACTTAACATGAAATTGTTTACTATAAAACTGATTCATTTTTTCAATTAAATCATCATCTACAATCGAAACTACTGAGGAGATTCCGTATTGTGCTACTTTAATGGGACTGTCTATTGTATATCCCAGTCCCATAACTGGAATATGGAAACTATGTATTGGATTTGTTGTCTTCATTGGTTTGTATTTAATTTTTACAGAATTTTGCCAAAATTAAACCAACAAAGCAGCATAAAATATGATAAATATCATTCAAGATTATAAATATTATTTTTACCTATGAAACTAGTTTTAAAATCACTAAAAGTGGGTATTGTAATATGTTTCTTAAACCACTATATTTACTTTTTTTAAATCTTAACTTAACCTTAAAAAATGATTCAATTAAAATTATTAATTCCATTATGCTTATTTGTGCTACTATCTGTTTCTTGTTCATCAGACGAAAAGAAAGATCCACAAGTAGAATTCAACGATTTAACTACTAGTACAACGGATCAATTTATAGAAGATGTCGTTACAATTAACCTAGAGGGAACAGGTTATACTGAAGCTAATTTATATTCCTCTAATACCAAAATAAAAATTACAAAAATTGCTACTTCAGTCTTTGAAATTTCAAGTACAGTTGCAACAACAGCAACGATAACAGCTGAATTAAAAAACAACAGCAGTAACAAAACTAAAAGTGTGACTTTAAATTTTGTAGAACATGGGGTAAAAGACTTTAACACTGTAGAAGGTATTAAAGTAGATGTTGATAAATCAAATAAAGTCGTAAGCCTTATAGGTGAGCCTGATTATAAAATAAACTCAACTGATGGTTTAACTGAATATTGGATTTACTTGTCAAAAGGTTTGGATGTACATATATTCAAAAGCACTACAGTGGTTACACAAATTGCTATGAAAAGTTCCAATTATTTCTATACCAATAGCGAAAATATTACGGCTTTTTACACTAATTATCCTTACGAAATTGGAAACGGTTGGAAAATAAATAATGCTGCGACCACAATGGATGCTATTGTTGATAAATTTAATTCATCAATAACAAAATCAGGTTTGAATACTCCACCAGTGAGCAATATTGGATATCAATATGAAAAAGAAAGACTAATATTTCGTTTTTATAGTGATTCAGAAGATAACTATAAGGATAAAAAAATTATCTTCTTTACTATTTATTAATTTGAAATAGGAATACTAAATACAAGAACGGTAGTAACTATAAGTTGCTACTGTTTTTTTTAGCTAACAGTTCCCCAACTTTAGTTTTATTTTAGGATACCCTTATAAATTCAGAAAGCACAACATCCTTATCTTTGTATACATTAAACTCAAAATTATGTGTGCCAAAACTATTGCCTATTCTATTTTAGATCTTGCTATTGTCACTAAAGGAAATTCTATCAATCAAACGATAAAGAATACTGTTACCTTGGCTCAAAAAGCAGAAGGATTTGGTTATACAAGATATTGGTTAGCGGAACATCACAATATGCCTGCTATCGCAAGTAGTGCAACAGATCTTTTAATAGGCCATGTAGCGCAGGCAACTACAACCCTTAAAGTGGGTTCAGGTGGTATTATGCTCCCTAATCATTCTCCATTAATTGTAGCGGAACAGTTTGGAACTTTGGGAACGCTTTACCCTAACCGAATCGACTTAGGATTAGGCAGAGCCCCTGGCACGGATCAAGAAACGGCGCGTGCTATTAAATCTGATTTTATGGATGCCGCACATTCTTTTCCAGATGAAATTGAAAAAATTCAAACATACTTTTCAGAAAATAATCAGCATGCCAAAGTAAGAGCTACCATGGCTGAAGGTGTTGCTGTCCCAATATACATTTTAGGTTCTAGTACAGAGAGTGCTCACTTAGCCGCAAGAAAAGGATTGCCATATGCATTCGCTAGTCATTTTGCTACCGCTCAATTATTTCCTGCATTGAAAATATACCGTGATGAGTTCATGCCATCAGAAGTACTGTCGACACCTTATGTAATGACTGGAATTAACGTTTTTGTTGCCGAAACTGATGAAGAAGCAGAACGAATGGCGACTTCCTTTATCAAGATGATTGTGGGTTTATTGACTGGTGCTAAAAGAGAATACCTAGACGAGGCTTGTGAAATGACTCCTGATTTAAGAGAAACACTAGAACATCCTACAGTACAACAAATGGCACGATATACCTTTATTGGTTCAAAAAATACGGTAAAAAACCAACTTATCGATTTTATTACTAAAACGGAAGTCGATGAACTTATTGTAACAACCAATTGCCACAACCAAGAGGCTCGAATAAAGTCCTATCAGTTACTGGCTGAAATCATTCAGGAAATTAATCAAAGTTAAAGTAGTCAGATGGTTAGTCTGAGTTTATCGAATACACTACAAAGAAGCATTTTGACAGGCTCAATGTGACATGCTACAAAAATTAAAACCTAATTGCTTTACAGTTAGTTTTAAAAAAAAACATAGAATCATAGGCTTGTTTTGGTCTATAAGTCGTTTTACTTAGCATCGTAAATCATAGGGATTTGGACGAAAATTTACTTTTAGTGCTATTTTCAAGCTGATCTAAATTACATCTTAAGAATAATTTACCCATTTGGAATACTTAATTTTCATAGGAATACAGATGCCCTAGCCTGATAGTAGCGGAAATCCTTGTGGAGACTTTGCTTTTGTCTCCACAAAAGTTGTTACAAATAGCAGGAAATAGCTCCTAAATAAGAAGATTAATTATTTCATATTAAACGGCTAATTTCTTGATAAAAAACGTTTTTAGGCTGTCCTAAATCCTAAAATTCTACCTATATTTGTGCCTTTCAAAAAAATAACACACAATGACGACTTTA
>NZ_JBAWDL010000084.1:0-2428 GCF_049590715.1 Flavobacterium sp. | reverse complement strand
TCAATACAGGAACAACTAATCCATCTTCAACAGCTACAGCCACTCCAATATTCACGTGATGGTTGATGATAATAACATCCTCTTTCCATTGTGAGTTTATTTTTGGGTGTTTTTTCAATGCCAAAGCACAAGCTTTAATAACCATGTCATTGAAAGATACTTTAGTGTCAGGAACAGCGTTGATTATTGCTCTTGATTTCATAGCATCATCCATAGTAACTTCGATTACCAAGTTGTAATGAGGTGCAGTAAATAGGGATTCAGCCAAACGTTTCGCAATGATTTTACGCATTTGCGAGTTTTTGATTTCTTCAGTAAATACTTCTCCTGCAGGAACAAATACTTTAGGTGCGGTAGCAGCATCTCCTTTTGCAGGTGCAGGCGTAGCAGTGGTAGCAGCAGGTGTAAAGTTTTCAATATCGCTTTTTACGATACGTCCGTTTTCACCTGAACCTTTTACTTGTGATAAGTTTACTCCTTTGTCACTAGCGATTTTTTTAGCTAATGGTGAGGCAAAAATTCTTCCTCCGTTAGCGTTGTTTACAGTAGTGGTTTGTTCTTGTGTTTTTTCGACAGGAGCAGTAGTTGGTTTTGCTTCTTCGGTTTTGGTAGCAGTTGCTTCTGGTGTAGCACCTCCTGCGGTATATCCTTCGGCGATTCCTGAAATATCCGTTCCAGCAGGTCCTATAATAGCTAATAAACTATCAATTGGTGCGCTATTACCTTCTTCGATTCCAATATATAAAAGAGTTCCTTCATTGAAAGACTCAAATTCCATTGTGGCTTTATCTGTTTCGATTTCAGCAAGAATATCTCCTTCTGCGACAGTATCACCTACTTTTTTTAACCAGGTTGCTACTGTACCTTCAGTCATAGTATCACTCAAACGAGGCATCGTTACTACGATAACGCCAGCTGGTAAAGATGTAGGTGCTGCAGGTGTTTTAGGAGATTCTTGTTTGGTCTCTTCAGTTGGTACTGCTGGAGCTGCTTCTTCTGAAGTGCCACCTGCAATAAGAGCTGAAATGTCTTCTCCTTCGTTTCCTATTATTGCTAATAAAGAGTCGATAGGAGCTGTTTCTCCTTCTGGGATACCAATGTATAAAAGAGTACCTTCGTTAAAAGACTCAAATTCCATAGTAGCTTTGTCAGTTTCAATTTCTGCAAGAATATCTCCTTCGCTTATTTTGTCACCTACTTTTTTAAGCCAAGTCGCTACCGTTCCTTCTGTCATTGTGTCGCTTAAACGAGGCATTGTTACTTTAATAGCCATAATTTATTATAATTTATGAGGTAAAAATGGATAATCTTCTTGTGCATACACTACGTCGTATAATTGTTGAATTTCTGGATATGGAGATTCTTCAGCAAAATCAACACATTCTTGAACTAATGCTTTGACTTTTAATTCAATAGCTTCAATTTCTTCTTCGGTAGCGTATTTTTTATCTTTAATGACATCCAAAATTTGTGTAATTGGATCTATTTTTTTATATTCTTCAACTTCCTCTTTAGAACGATACAATTGTGCATCAGACATTGAGTGACCTCTGTAACGGTATGTTTTCATCTCTAAGAATGTTGGTCCGTCACCACGTCGCGCTCTTTCGATAGCTTCCGTCATTGCTTCAGCAACTTTTACTGGGTTCATTCCGTCAACTGGACCACAAGGCATTTCGTATCCTAATCCTAATTTCCAGATGTCAGTATGATTTGCCGTTCTTTCAACAGAAGTTCCCATGGCATAACCATTATTTTCAACTATAAAAACTACAGGTAATTTCCATAGCATAGCCATGTTGAAAGCTTCGTGTAAAGAACCTTGACGAGCTGCTCCATCACCAAAATAAGTCATGGTTACACCACCTGTATTGTTGTATTTATCACCAAAAGCTAGACCAGCACCTACAGGAATTTGACCTCCTACGATACCGTGTCCTCCGTAAAAACGGTGTTCTTTTGAGAAAATATGCATAGAACCACCCATTCCTTTAGATGTTCCAGTTACTTTTCCTAAAAGTTCAGCCATTACTCTTCTTGGATCAACACCCATTCCGATTGGTTGTACGTGATTTCTATAAGCTGTAATCATTTTGTCTTTAGTCAAGTCCATCGCGTGTAGTGCTCCAGCAAGAACTGCCTCTTGACCATTGTATAAGTGTAGAAAACCTCTAACTTTTTGTTGAATGTATAATGCCGCAAGTTTGTCCTCAAACTTTCTCCAAAGTAGCATGTCTTCGTACCACTTTAAATAAACCTCTTTTGTAACTTCTTTCATCTAAATTATTCTTTTGATAAAGTTTTTATTGTGTTGTCAATTGTTAAACATATCGCAAAATAGTTTAATCGAACAAATTTGCGAATTGCAAAAATAGGACATTAGAATTAAGAACTAAAATTTTAATGCTGATTTTTAGTATTATTACAA
>NZ_JBAWDL010000083.1:0-16262 GCF_049590715.1 Flavobacterium sp. | reverse complement strand
ATTAATATAAAAACAGTTTAAAGTTTAAGGTTTAAAAGTTTTACACAACCTTAAACTTTAAACCTTAAACAAATAAAAAATGAACACCCTACTTCTCCCTACGTACTTTCCATCGATTAGCCACTTCGCAGCGATAATTCAAGCGGAAAAAATTGTATTTGAGGTAGAAGATAACTTCCAAAAACAAACGAATAGAAATCGGACTTATATTTATAGTCCAAATGGGATTCAACTGTTAAACATACCGATTAAGCATTCTAAAGAAAACCGACAAAAAACCAAAGACGTTCAAATCGAACCCGATTTTGATTGGCAAAAACAACACTTCAAATCGCTAGAAGCAGCCTATAGAAGCTCGCCTTTTTTCGAATATTTTGAAGATGATATTCAGCCTTTATTTGTAAAAAAACACAAATTCTTGATGGATTTAAATTTTGAAGCATTGGCTATTCTAACCAAATGTTTGCGATTAAAATTAGACATCACCACTACTTCTGAATATTTTCATGATATAGATGCTAACACAACTCAAGATTATCGCTTTTTAGCAAATGGTAAAAGAGACAACGCTATATTTGAACCCTATCCTCAAGTATTTAATGACAAGCATGGCTTTATAAACAACTTAAGTATTTTAGACTTATTATTTAATGAAGGGAAATTTACTATTGACTATCTAAAAAATCAAACACTGCGTTTTCCTTAATCCAAGGATAACTTAGCCATAACAGGATAATGATCTGAGTTTTCGAAATTATAAAAACTCTCAAATTCTTTCACAATCATACTGTTGTCTACAAAAATATAATCAATACGGGCAGGATAATATCTAAACTTATATGTCTGTCCAAAACCTAACCCAGCCTCTTCAAAACTGTCTTTCAAGTTTCCTTTGACATTTCGATATACATAAGAGAAAGCACTATTATTCATATCCCCACAAATTATCATTGGGTACTTACAGTCTCTTTTATGTTCTTTTAGAATCTCTGCCTGCTCTTGTTGCTGCTTGAATGCTTTACTGATTCTAAAAAGCATCATTTGAGATTTACCTTGATTGATAGCGTCAATATTTTCAGAGATCTCATTGACATCTGGAGAAATTTTAATGGATTGCAAATGCATATTATAAACCCTAATAATATCTTTCCCTTTTTTTATATCAGCGTAAACGACATTATTATTAGAGTTAGGAAACACTATATTTCCTTGATCGATAATAGGAAATTTAGAGAAAATAGCCTGCCCTGTTTTGATTTTATCACCTGTCATAAAAATATGTTTATGAGGATAGACTTTTAAATCAATTTTTGCAGAATTTGAAAATTCTTGAATACAAAGAATATCAGGATTTTTTTCGTTTACAAAAGACAATATTTCTTGCGGTACATCCTCCTTATCCAACCATTTAAAAAGGTTCAACAAGCGAACATTGTAACTCATTACCACAAAATCTTTTTCATCTTTTGGAAATTCTTTGGCTGAAAATTTATAAAATTTATTGATAAACGTAATTCCCATCAACAGTACTAAACCTGAAAGAACCATCCTCTTTTTAAACTGAATTGCCCAATACATGAAAAATAAGGCATTTAAAATAAAAAAAGCAGGCATAAACAACGTAAGCACAGACAATATCGGAAACATTTTTGGTGCCAAAAAAGGCAAAATGTAAGCGATGAACGTCACTATAGTCAAGATAATATTCAAAAAAAACATCCCTCTATTAAACCATGAAAGTTTTTTCATTTTCTCCTTTTTAAAGTTTACATTTCGAAGTATAGGATGATTACCCTAAACTAAAAAATAAAACAAATCATTTTCCTACTTTGAACAAAAACTCTTTTTCCTCCTTCGTTAAACTATCATAACCAGATTGACTTATCTTATCCAAGATTTCGTCAATTTGTTGTTGAGATTTATCTTTAGTTACAATCCTTGATGTTCTTTTTTCAATAGGTGCTGCATAATTCTTATGAACCTTCTTAAACGGCGTTTTATTTGATTTATTAAATAAATTCATAAAAAAATCAATAATCGCAGAAACAATTTTACTTAAGTCAGTGCCATTTTGCAATGCTTTAATAAAAACAAAGCCAAAGAAAGCTCCAGCAATATGTGAAATATGACCTCCCATATTCCCTAAACGAAATTGCATTAAATCCAGAATAAGAATCACCGCTGTAATGTGCCATAACTTCACATTTCCAATTAACAACAAACGAACCTGCATCAAAGGCTGATAGACTGTTACAGCCATCAAAATAGCCATAATAGCCGCTGATGCTCCTACGATCCCTGTACTGATATTCAAAAAATAATACGTAGTAACAAAAAACAATCCAGCAAATATTGCCCCTAGCACATACAATCCTAAAAGTTGTTTTTGTGTAAAATAAGTTAAAAATAATTGGCTTGAAAAATTCAAAACAATCATATTAAAAAACAAATGCATAAATCCATCATGAAAAAAAGCATAAGTCAAAAACGTCCAAGGGGCTAGTAAAAAATGAGAAGCATCTGTATTAAGTGCTATCCAAGTGGGATAATTAAATTGCCCACCTTGATATTGATAGAAAAAAATAAGTGAAATCAGAAAACAACCTACATTCCAGTAAATTAACCTATTGGTTATTCCACCTAACTTATATTGTAATTTTAAATCCTCTAAAATACTCATGTTTTATCTTGAATTAATTCCTAAAAACCACACTAATGTATTGTATATTACTCTATACAGATAAATGTTATTAGTTCCAACGATTATCATTGAATTGGTTTTTCTTCCAAAACCACATAATTAATAAGCCCATTATTGCGCCACCCACGTGTGCAAAATGTGCAATCCCTCCGCCTCCTGAACCACCAAAAAGTGATTGTCCTGAAACTCCTAAATACAAATCAATTAACACCAATCCTGGTACAAAATATTTTGCTTTGATGGGAATTGGAATAAACATCAAAGACAACTCCGCATTAGGAAACATATAAGCAAAAGCAACAATAGTACCATAAATAGCCCCTGAAGCCCCTACCATCACGCCTGCAAAAGCACTGGTAAAGTTATTAAACTGAGAAACAGTAAGAATCTCTTGCCATTGGGTATTGATTTTCCCTTGATTTAGAAGATCTATTACTTCAGTTTTTGTAAAACCATGTTCTGTAATAATACCCAAAGCTTCATTGAAGTAATAATAATTAATTCCAGTGTGTAATGCCGCAGCACCTAATCCACACGAAATGTAAAAAAACAAGAATTTCTTTCCTCCCCAAAAATGCTCTAATGCTGATCCAAAAGAATACAAAGCAAACATATTAAAGAAAATATGCATCAAACCGCCATGCATAAACATATGCGAGATCACCTGCCATCCATAAAAATCTTTATTCTCAGGAAAAAACATCGCTAAGAATTTATAGGCAGGTTCGCCTACTAATTGGGTTCCAATAAAAAACAAAATATTGATAATCAATAATTGTTTAACTGTTGGGGTAACGTTCATCATATTGCAAATTTTTTATCTATATCCTCCACACGCATGGTAATGAAAGTTGGTTTTTGAAAAGGAGAAACATTTGGTTCTTTGCATGCAAAAAGTCCGTTGACTAAATTTTCCTGTTCTTTTATGGTTAATACTGTTCCTGTCTTTACAGCTAAACTCTTTGCCATCGACTTCGCAATCGAATCGTTTTGACTGAAACTATTTTCGGGTATTCCATCTTGCAAATCCGTTAATAATTGTTCTAAAAGCATTGAAACTTCGCTTTCAACTACATTAACAGGAATTCCTGAAATCACAATCTGTTCTTTATAGGTTTCATCAAATATAAAACCAGTATTGACCAAGGACAATTTCAATTCATCAATTAACACCATTTCCGTTGAAGAAAAATACAATTCTAACGGAAATAACAATTGTTGACTCGATGCTTGATGAACGGTCATATTCGTTAAAAATTGTTCATATAAAACACGTTGGTGTGCCCGTTGTTGATCTACAATCACCATTCCTGATTTGATAGGTGATACGATGTATTTTTTATGAATTTGATAAGTGTTTTGAACCGTTTTCTCCACATCCTCGTCATTAAACAACGAACCTGTTACTTCTTCACTTTCAAAACTAATACCACTGATTTCTACCTCTTCATCATCTTGTTCTAATCCTACATACAAACTTTCCCAATGTGCCACCGGTTCTGGTTTTCGGTGAGAAGACATTCCGTAAGAATGGGAGATTGAACTTGAACTACCACCTGAAAAATGTTTATTTATTTTATCATCAGAGAACGGATTAAACGTTCTATCCACCTGTATTGTAGGTGTTTTGCCTTCTAAATTTTTAAAATCATAAGGCGTATCTAAATTAGCATCTCTATCAAAATCCAAAACAGGAGCAATATTAAATTGTCCTAAACTATGTTTGATAGACGCCCTTATTATGGCATACAAAGCGCTTTCGTCATCAAACTTAATTTCTGTTTTTGTAGGATGAATATTAATATCAATTGTATTGGGCGGTACATCCAAATATAAAAAATAGCTCGGTTGTGCACCGTCTTTCAAAATTCCATCATATGCCGCCATGATAGCATGATGTAAATACCCACTTTTTATAAAGCGATCATTAACAAAAAAGAATTGTTCTCCCCTACTCTTTTTGGCAAATTCAGGCTTACTTACAAAACCTTGAATGGTAACTATTTCAGTTTCTTCTTGTACGGGAACTAATTTTTCATTGGTTTTACCTGAAAATATGTTTACAATTCGCTGCCTTAAAGTGGAAGCGGGTAAATTGTACATTTCGCTACCATTGTGATAAAAAGTAAAATGGATGTTGGCATGCGCCAAAGCAACTCTTTGGAACTCATCTACAATATGACGGTATTCTACCGTATCCGATTTTAAAAAATTACGACGAGCAGGAATATTAAAAAACAAATTCTTGACTGCAAAAGAGGTTCCTTTAGGCAATACCGCAGCCTCTTGTGAAACGAACTTACTTCCTTCAATAACAATTTGTGTTCCGAGTTCTTCTTGATCTTGTTTGGTTTTCATTTCCACATGCGCAATCGCAGCGATAGACGCCAAAGCTTCGCCGCGAAATCCTTTGGTACCTAAAGAAAATAAATCCTCGGCTAGACGAATCTTTGAGGTGGCGTGACGTTCAAAACACAAACGCGCATCAGTCACACTCATTCCTAAGCCATTATCAATAACTTGTACCAATGCTTTCCCAGCGTCTTTAATGATTAACTTAATATCGGTAGCTTTAGCATCAACAGCATTTTCAAGTAACTCTTTGACTACTGAGGCAGGTCGTTGAACGACTTCTCCAGCAGCAATTTGGTTGGCAACATGATCAGGAAGTAATTGGATGATACTCGACATTTTTTTCAGTATTCAGATTTCAGTAATTAGTTTTCAGAAAATAACTAATCCGAGCAAATTTAATAAATTTCTATCGGCTTTTAGTATTTCCGTAATCATAAATAAAACAAAAAACCTACACTGTTTTTTTGAACAGTATAGGTTTACAAATGAATTATTTTGAAACTTTTATTCTTCTATTTGCAAAGGCGAACCTTCAATTTGTAAAGCACCTGATGTTAATAGAGTTTGTTTGCTATAATCATGTGCCAAAGAAGCTTGTTGACGTATATATGCCATTTTGATTGCTGCAATAGCTGCTTCAGTTCCTTTGTTTCCGTGAATCCCACCACTTCTATCAATAGACTGTTGCATAGTGTTATCTGTTAAAACACAAAAAATTACTGGAATATCCGTTTGAACATTCAAATCCTTAATCCCTTGAGTAACCCCTTCACAAACAAAGTCAAAATGCTTTGTTTGACCTTGAATCACACATCCTATCGCAATCACAGCATCAACATTTTGAGTTTGTAACATTTTTTTGCTACCGTAAACCAACTCAAAACTTCCTGGTACATTCCAACGAATAATATGAGATGCAGGTACTTCATTGTCTAAAAAAGCTTCTAAAGCTCCTTTGTAAAGCCCTTCTGTAATTTCTTCATTCCACTCTGCCACAACTATCCCAAAACGAAAATCTTTCGCATTAGGAAGTGTACTTTTATCATAAACCGATAAGTTTTTATTTTCTGTTGCCATCTTGTATCTGTTTTCAGTTTAAAATTGAGCTTTAAAATTAATAAAAATAAGTGCAACTAAGAAAAATTAAATCTTAATTGCACTTATTTTTTAGTACTGATAAAATGAATTCTTTATTGTGCCAATCCAATCAACACATCAACAGAAGCTGCTTCTGGAGTTGCATCGTAATTATCTTTAATATCTGTAAAATATTTCAAAGCATCTTCTTTTTTCCCTAAAGCCAAAGCTGTTTTTCCAGCTTTCAATAAGAAACGAGGCGTTGTGAAATCATTTTTATTAGACTCAGCTGCTTTAACATAAAATGACAAAGCGTCTTCTTGTTCGTTTTTTTGAGAGTGAGCATCACCAATTGCCCCTTTAGCCAAAGCACTCAATATCATATCATCTGACTTGAATTTACTTAAATAATCAATAGCTTCTGCATATTTACCAGTATTAAGAAAAGCAATACCTGCATAATAATTCGCTAAATTTCCTGCATCAGTCCCTGAATATTCATCAGCAATTTTAATAAAACCAAATTTCCCTTCAGATCCATTCAATGATAATTTATAAAGAGAATCACTAGCAACACCGTTAGTTGCTTTTTCAAAATTTTGTTGTGCTACAAACATTTCGTCAGCAGCCTCATTTTGTTTAGGCTCAGAAACAAATTTTTGAAATACTAAATAACCAACAGTAAACAAAGCAACAGCTCCTACAAAACCAATAATTATTTTTTGATTCTTAGCAACCCAGTCTTCTGTTTTTGAAGCTGTTTCATCAAGTTTAGAAAACACTTCAGCAGTTGTACTGTCTTTTTCATCAATCATTACATCCTCAGTAACGTCTTTTACTTCTTTTTCTTTTGGTGTTTTATATCCTCTTTTATTATAAGTAGCCATTTCAATTAAATTTAGTGAACCGCAAAAATAAAATTTTTATTCAAACTCACGCAAAAAAATACCTTTTTTATATTTATTTTAAAAAATTAAAGTAGTACATAAGCGTTAAGCCTTACTTATACACAAAACTTTTAATGCAGATAAAACCTCAAAAGTCTATTATCTCAAAAATTTTCAATAATTTGCGCACACTTTCAAAACGATACTAAAAGACAATAAATTCCCAATACCAGCAAGCCTTTATAATGTATTTAAAAAAAATTTCTTTATTCAATTATAAAAATTTTTCCGAAGCCAATTTTGAGTTTGATGGAAAGATCATTTGCTTTGTAGGGAAGAATGGCATCGGAAAAACGAATGTTTTGGATGCTATTTATCATTTGGCTTACGGCAAAAGCTATTTTAATCCTCTTGCGGTACAAAACATCAAACATGGAGAAGATTTTTTTGTCATTGATGCTGAATTCATCAAAGAGGAACGAAACGAACTTTTGGTTTGCAGTTTAAAAAAAGGACAGAAAAAAATCCTAAAACGCAACGGCAAAGCATACGATAAGTTTTCAGATCATATAGGATTCATTCCTTTAGTGATTATTTCGCCTGCTGATAGAGATTTGATTGTAGAAGGAAGTGAAACACGCCGAAAATTCATGGACAGTGTAATTTCCCAACTCGATTCTAAATACCTTCAGCAATTGATTCAGTACCAAAAAGTAATGAGCCAGCGTAATGCTTTGTTGAAGTATTTTGCGCTGAACCATGTTTTTGAAAAAGAAACTTTAGCTATCTATAATGAACAATTAGATGCTTTTGCACAATATATATTCGAAAAAAGAAAATCCTTTATCGAAGAATTTGTTCCCATATTCAACACACACCATCAAACAATAACAGGTTCGGCAGAAAGTGTGCAACTTGTGTATGAAAGTCATTTATTCGAAAAAGATTTACAAACTTTATTAGAAGAAAACCTCAACAAAGACCGTGCGTTACAATATACGAGTGTCGGTATTCACAAAGATGATTTATCCTTTGAAATTGACCATCATCCAATCAAGAAATTTGGTTCACAAGGACAACAAAAATCATTTTTAATTGCATTAAAACTAGCACAATTTGATTTCTTAAAAAAACAAAGTGGTGTAAAACCTCTGCTACTTTTTGATGATATTTTTGATAAATTAGATGAAAGCAGAGTATCTAAAATCATCGAAATGGTTAACAGTGATGCCTTTGGACAACTTTTCATCTCAGACACACATCCAGAACGAACGGAAACAATTGTAAAATCAACCCATCAATCCTACCAAATAATTCATTTGTAAATTCAAATGAAAAAGAAAAAAACATCTAACTTAGTCTCTCTAATTTCAAAAAATTAAAATACTAATGAAATTTCGCTCCCTTATTATCCTAACTTCTTTTTTTGTCTTTTTAAGTTGTCAACAACAAGCACAAAATATCGTGATTATCGATGCGCCAACTTTTGCCGAAAAAATCGAGACCACTTTGCAACCACAAATTATAGATGTACGAACACCTGATGAGTTTGACGAAGAACATATTAACGATGCCATCAATATCAATTGGAATGGAAATAATTTTGAAAGCGAAGCCCAAAAATTAGACCAATCAAAACCTATTTTTGTTTATTGCAAAAGCGGTGGAAGAAGTCACAAAGCAGTCGAAAAACTGAAAGAACTTGGTTTTACAGACATTTGTGAACTCGATGGTGGCTTTATGAGATGGAGTTCAGAAGGATTTAAAAGCAATAAAAACTAAATTAAAACCCTCATTATGCTTTCAAACGATAGTCTACTATTTCTTGATGATTTAAAAGCCAACAATAACAGAGATTGGTTTATAGCTAATAAAAAACGATACGATATCTTTAAAAAAGATTACCACCAACTCGTTGGGGCTTTTTTGAATGCTATGAAACCTTTGGATCCTTCGTTAGAAATGCTAGAAATAAAGCATTGTACTTTTAGAATCAATCGTGATATTCGATTCTCTAAGGACAAATCGCCTTATAAATCACACATTGGCGTTTGGCTATCCTCAGGTAACAAAAACAACAATAGAGCCGGTTATTATGTTCATATAGAAAGAGGTGCCAGCTTTATTGCAGGTGGATTTTATGCTCCAGAATCTGAGGATTTAAAAAAAGTACGTAAAGAAATCGCTTTCTTTCACGAAGATCTCGAAGCTATTTTAGAAGGCAAAACATTCAAAAAAGAATTTGGCACTTTTGCCCGAACAGAAAAAAGTACCCTTAAAAATCCACCCAAAGGATACGACAAAGAACATCCAGCTATTGAATTATTAAAATTGAAAAGCTTTGAACTCTTACAAAAATTTGATATTAATGAAATCACTGAAAAAGATTTTGTTTCCAAAAAAACCAAAAAACTGATCCTATTAAAACCCCTAAATGAATTCATGAATCGGGCATTAACAGCGGAAGAATTTTAAATCCATGAAAAAAAGAAAAGTACTTTTTCTTGGAGAAACCTACCGTGCTGATGCGATCACTTGGATGAAGGGATTGGAAGATTTTGGTGGTTTTGAAATCATTACATGGGAACTTAAAAACCCTTCTAATTCCCGATGGAATCGATTCAAAAGATTACTAGAATACCTTACTGCTCTTATCCAAATTAATAAAATTATACGATCAGAACAACCAGATATGGTTATTGCCGAACGCACGACTAGTTATGGTTTTCTAGCTGCTTTATCTCCTGTCAAAATAAAAGCCATCGCACAACAAGGACGCACGGATTTGTGGCCTGAAAATTCCATTCTATTTCCTTTAAAGAAAATTATTCAAAAATATGCTTTCAACAAAGCCACATTAATTCATGCTTGGGGACCTATCATGGCAAAACACATGAAAAACGTCAACGTAAACATGTCCAAAGTTTTGGTGTTACCCAAAGGAATTGATTTGTCTCAATTTAAAAATGAAAATACCGCTGACACTGGTAAAATTTGTGCGGTTGTAACGCGTTCTCTTTTCCCTGTTTATTCTCATGATACGATACTTAAAGCTTTTGGTATTTTACATCAAAGAGAAATTGACTTTTCGTTGACCATTATTGGTGATGGCAATCAACTTGATACACTCCAAAAACTATCCGAAGCCTTACAAATTCAACATAAAGTAGTCTTCACAGGAAGAATTAAAAATACGGACTTACCCGAACTTTTACAAAAAGCCAATATTTACATTGGCATGCCCAAAACAGAAGGTGTTTCAGGTTCATTATTTGAAGCAATGGCATCTAATTGTTACCCCATCGTTTCAGATATCGAAGGCAATCAGAGTTGGATTAATCATCGTAGAAATGGACAATTAGTCCCCATTAATGATTACAAAACATTAGCTGATTTCATTCTTTGGTCTTTTGAAAACGAATCAGATCGCAACCAAGCCGTCAAGAATAATCGAAAATTTATCGAAGAACATATTGATTACAAAAAGAATATGAGCATCATTGCTTCAAAATACCATGAATTAATTGATGCGAATAGTTCCTTAAAACTGCTAAAAAAATTAACCCCTTAAGAAGCTAAAATTTGTTACGTCTTACTTTCTAAATCACCTTAACTCCTGAATGTTTTTAAACAAATAACTTGGCGAATCTTTGTGTTACTTTGTGGTCAAACTTTTACCAACAACTGTTCTCAACTTATTTTTTATCCTTACTTTTGAATTTTAAAAATCACTTTATAAAACGCCTTTTCTTTTATGGAAATACAACCGCAATTCTCCTTAAAAAACTATAATACTTTTGGCATTGAAGCCAAAGCAAAACAATTTGTAGCCGTTCATTCTGTAGCCGAATTAAAAAACGTTTTAGCACAATATAAAAACGAAAACAAATTCATTCTTGGTGGTGGCAGCAACATGCTGTTGACTCAGGACATTGATGCTTTAGTGATTCATATTGATTTAAAAGGAAAAAAAGTAATCGATGAAAACGATGATTTTGTTTTCATCGAATGCCAAGCGGGCGAAAATTGGCATGAATTTGTGCTGTGGACAATCAACCAAGATTTTGGTGGTTTAGAAAACATGTCACTGATTCCAGGAAATGTAGGTACGACTCCTGTTCAAAACATTGGTGCCTATGGAGCCGAAATCAAAGACAGTTTTATTTCATGTGATGCCGTTGCAATTAACAATCAAGAAAAAAGAACCTTCACTAAAGAAGAATGTAAATTTGGTTATAGAGAAAGTGTTTTCAAAAATGAGGTCAAAGACCAATATATTATTACATCAGTGGTTTTTAAATTAACCAAACGCAATCATAAAATCAATACCGCTTACGGCGACATTAGCACTGAATTAGCCCAAAATAACATTAAAAATCCAACAATACAAGACGTTAGCAACGCCGTGATTGCTATAAGACGAAGCAAACTTCCTGATCCAAAAGAATTAGGAAATAGCGGTAGTTTCTTTAAAAATCCAATTGTGTTAAAATCTGATTTCGAAAAAATACACCAAAAATTCCCAGAGATGAAATATTATGACATTTCAGAAACGGAGGTTAAAGTTCCTGCAGGTTGGCTCATCGAACAAGCTGGATTCAAAGGAAAACGTTTTGGTGATGCTGGAATTCATAAAAACCAAGCTTTAGTTTTAGTCAATTATGGCAATGCTACTGGACAAGAAATATTAGCCGTTTCGAAGAACATTCAACAAACTATTTTTGATACTTTTGGCATAAATATCGAAGCCGAAGTCAATGTTATTTAAACCTTAAAAATAGGGGTTAAAATTTTCTTTTAAAATTCAATAATTTATCATTTACAAATCCTAATTCTATTCATACCTTTGCACCGATTTAAAAAAATCTTTAAAGGCTTATGCTAATACTATTACTTTACTTTTTTATTGTTGTTATTGCTGTTCAACTGGTATATTATTTAGGTATTTTCAGAGCATTTGCTTTTGCAAAAACACAAAAAATAACTCCTAAACGAATTCCTGTTTCTGTGATTGTTTGCGCTAAAAATGAAGAAGAAAATGTTCGAAAATTCATTCCATTATTAGCACAACAAAACTATCCTGATTTTGAAATCGTTTTGATTGACGATGCATCCAGTGATAATACCTTAGAAATCTTTGAAGAATTCGAAAAACAATACGCCAATATCCGTTTGGTGAAAGTCCAAAATAACGAAGCCTTTTGGGGAAATAAAAAATACGCCTTAACATTAGGAATCAAAGCTGCCAAAAAAGACTATCTTTTATTCACCGATGCGGATTGTTACCCTACTACTAAGGATTGGTTAACAGCTATGACCTCACAATTCACCTTGCATAAAACCATTGTTTTAGGATATGGTGGATACGAAAAGATTTCAAAATCGTTCCTTAACAAACTTATTCGTTACGAAACTGTTTTGACTGCCATGCAATATTTATCATGGGCTAAAACAGGAAATCCATACATGGGTGTAGGACGAAATTTAGCGTACAAAAAAGACGAATTTTTCAACGTAAACGGCTTTATCAGTCACATTCAAGTACGTTCTGGCGACGATGATTTATTCATCAATGAAGCAGCCAATTCTTCAAATACTACAATTGCTTATACCCCTGAAAGTTTCACTTATTCAGAACCTAAAACTTCGTATAGCGATTGGTTTAAACAAAAACGCAGGCATGTAGCCACAGCGCAACATTATAAAACGTTAGATAAAATACAATTAGCCATTTTCTACAGTTCGCAATTGTTATTTATTTTATTAGCCATTTTATTATTGTCTCTACAATTTCAATGGATAATTGTCGTTAGTTTAATTGCAGTACGATACCTTGCTTCATGGACAGTTGTAGGATTCACTGCTGGAAAACTAAAAGAAAAAGACATAAAATTTTGGTTTCCTATAGTAGAGTTTTCACTAATCCTATCGCAAATCTATATCTTTATAGCCAACATTTTTTCAAAACCAGTCAATTGGAAATAAATACACAAATAGACAAAGCTAAAAATGGCGATCAAACCGCCTTTACTTTCCTATTGAATTTGTATTGGAATGAGGTCTTTGGTTTCATGCTCAAACGCACCGAAAACGAAACCAATGCCGAAGATATTACCATCGAAACTTTCTCCAAGGCTTTTGACAAAATCGCCACCTACAATCCCGAGTTCCAGTTCAATACTTGGTTGATCTCCATTGCCAAAAATGTGCATATTGATTTGTTGCGCAAAAACAAAGCCAGTTTATTTGTCGAAATCACCGAGAAAGAAGACCAAAAAGCCTACAATATTGCCGATACCACTCCCTCTGCTGAAGATGAGTTAATCACCGAGCAAAACCTATCACAGTTGTTACGCTATATCAAAGAACTAAAACCCCACTACCAAGAAGTAATCCAGTTGCGCTACTTCCAAGAAATGAGCTATCAAGAAATTGCCAATACCATTGATGAACCTTTAAGCAACGTCAAAGTCAAATTACTTCGCGCCAAAAAACTACTGGCCGAGATTATTCGTGACAAGCGATAAAAAACCGTTTTTGTGTCAGGCTGAGCGTGTCGAAGCCTTTTTTCTACAAATCCCAATCCGTTGTCAGGCTGAGGGTGTCGAAGCCCATATAATTCATGAAAATTATTTTGCGCCAATTCCAGCTATCCGCTTTAGCCCTCCATTAGTTTGCTTTTTTTTACTAGCCCCTACAGGAGCTTCCTTTGGTCGCTCTGTATTGTCTGTAAAAAATAGCAACCCAATTCTCGGGGCTACCGCTACTATCTGGGGCGACATCCACACGCACCAAACAATATCTTTCAAAAGTTTACTTTGTAAGACAATTATTATGTGTTTGAAAAAAAATAGAATATACTTTATTCATACATATTTGTCTGAAATTGAGTGGAGTAGCATGATTTTATCATATAAACATTCAACTTGTGGCTAATATTGAAAAAAAAATGAGCAAAAGTCACTAAATAGAACAAAAATCAGAATATTTTTCGGAATTGATTAATTGAATCTAAGTCTCTTTTTATACTACATAAAAAAAAAGACTATTATCAACTGAATCTCAAAACAATACGGCAATACTTTCAAAAAAGTGTTTCTTTTTTTCTCAAAAGTGTGCAAAATAATTATCAAAAAAGCGTTGGATTCTATATATTTGTTATTCTAGCACCTCGATAATGACTTTTATAAAAAAAACAAATATACCACAATTACTTTTGCTCTTATTTCTTTTAACTTCATGTAAGCAAAAGAATGATTCAGAATATAACTTATCCGAAAATAAAGAAGCTAAAAAGATCTATGTTGCAAAACAAGAACCTAAACTTTCTGACAACTATATTAATTCAAAAAAAGAAGCAATAAACCATTTTTACAACAAAAACTGGCTTAACAATAGTATGAATGGTGGTTTTCTAGTAGCACAAAATGGTCAAATACTTTTTGAAAAATACGAAGGATATAGCAATTACAAAACCAAGACAGAAATGACGAGTAGCAGTTCCTTACATATTGCATCAGTTTCAAAAGTAATGACGGCAACTGCTATTTTAAAATTAATTGAGCAAAAAAAACTAGATTTAAATCAAAAAGTAACGACACTTATCAAAGGATTTCCTTATCCAGATGTAACAGTTAAAACACTTTTAAATCACCGTAGTGGTATTAGAAAATATTCTTATTTCACAGATAAAAAAATCGTTTGGGATCGACATAAAATATTAAAAAATCAAGATATTATCACCTTATTAATTACTAAAAAAATTAACCTTGAATATAAAACTGATAGCCGTTTTAGTTATTGTAATACTAACTATGCAATATTAGCCTTAATTATCGAAAAAGTAACAGGTGTATCTTACAAGGAAGCGATGAAAAACATTGTTTTCACCCCCCTTGGCATGACGAATACCTATGTTTTTGATTATGATAAAGACAGACAAACAGCAAGTCCATCTTATAGAGGTAACTTTTCACTTTATTATTGGGATTATCTAGACGCTATATACGGAGACAAAAATATCTATTCGACTCCGAGAGATTTATTAAAATTTGATATAGGACGCAATGATCCTGCTTTTTTTAGACATGAATTACTACAACTTGCTTTTACACCTTATAGTAACGAGCACAAAGGACAAAACAATTATGGTTTAGGTATGCGAATGATTAACTGGGAAACAGGACAAAATTTATACTTTCATAACGGTTGGTGGCATGGGAATACTTCTGCCTATATCACTTTGCCTGAAGAAAAAGTGACTATCATTGCGTTATCCAATAGGTTCACCACGAAAACCTATAAAGTTCGAAATTTAGCTGCTTTATTTGGTAATTATCCATTCGAATTAGATGATTATGGAAATGAGGAATGATTTTTGTTGAATTAACATCATCACATAAGCATAACATTGATTAAAAAAGAATATCTTTGCACACTTAAAAATAATGGGGTCGACTGGTTTTGACAGCAAGTCGAATTGAAACGTAAGCACGTCGAGAACTGGGACAATTCTCGTTAATAAAAGGTCTCAAAACACTTACACGGCGAAGGAAACTACGCTCTTGCTGCATAATCTGAATTATAGTAAGATTAGCCTCGTCCTACCAGGTAGGAAAGCAGGATTTATCTCGAAAGCTTTGGTTTATGGCGGTCGACAAAGATAAATCGTAAATTTAAACCTAGATTTCCATGAGCTTCGGGTGGATTTCGAAATTAAAGAAGATAAGCATTGTGCGACTGTTTCTGGTCTATCACAATGTCGAAAATCTAATCAGGAAATAAGCGTGTAGAAAGCCTTTTAGTTGCTTGTTTGGACCCGGGTTCGATTCCCGGCGACTCCACAAAAAAGCCTCGTAAGCCAAGTGTTTACGAGGCTTTTTGTTTTGCGTTGACAAAATCGTTGACAGTCTATATAAAAATTTTATGTTTTGTTTGTCATTACGAATTTAGTATTTTTATACTAATTAAACATAATTTATATGGATACTATTTACTTCTTGCTAGTAATCTTCTTAATAATTACACTGGCACATCTAGCTTTTGTCACAAGATTCGTTGTTCAGATACCAACTAATTTGCTATTTCATATTTATTGTAGTGAAAACAATAAATCTAATTTGGAAACTGATATTTTCAGATTAATACTTACAGTTCCAGGCTTTATTTCTCCTGTACTAATATTTTATGGCTATACAGTTCTTCCTATTGAAAATAAAAATATTGATAGTATAGTACTTCTA